>CAIPGK010000094.1 GCA_903864575.1 uncultured Chloroflexota bacterium | reverse complement strand
TGGCGGCGGGACTGACCAGCGGCAACCCCCGCATCAGGTAAGCGGGCCGGATCGCCGAAAGTCCGGCGTCGAGATCGAGAGCCGCGATCCGGCCATCCGGCAGCGTCGCCATCGCGAGGGACCGCGCCACGCCGGAGCCGATGCGAACACCTGACAATCCCGCCAGCTCCGTGAGCCCCGAAACCGGCTCGCTGCCGCCAAAAGGCCCATCGGGTCCGACTGGTGTCGCGATGAACGCGCCCAACCGCTCCTCCAGCAGCACCGGCGCGCCGGCCCGCAAGCCAAGCAACGGACTGGGTGTGGCATCCGGCGCAAAGGCATCCCTGGGCGCCGGAAGCAGGCGCGCGCCCGGAACCGCATCCTCGAGGCTCCGCGCCACGCGAATCACTTCCTCGTGCGCGATCCGCCTGACCGCGGCGGGCGCGCCGAGGTGCGTGGACAGCCGGTCCCTCGCCAGCGCTGCTCCCGCCAGATCGCCTCTTGCGACCCCGTCCACCATCTGCCGGAAGAGCGATGGCCATGCAAAGTCCGGCTCGGTAGCGCTCGCCACGGTACGGGAGGCATCAACCAGCCCATGCCGCTCCAGGACGCCGCCGATATGGATCGGAGGATTCGCCGGATCGGGGGTGTCGAGCGCGCTCCACGCCACCCACCAGGCATCTTCTTCCCCGCGGCCGAGCGCCGCGCGCTGCCACTCACGGATCGCCTGATCGACGATGATCGCCCCTTCCCTTCGGTTCAGGGCGATTTCCAGCAACCGGCGCGCGCCATCCTGCGTCAGCATCACCGCATACAGCCCCGAAACCGGGACCCGGAGCACCGGGCGCCCCGGCTCGGGCGCCGTATCGGCGTTGCTGCCCAGCCAGATTACCTCCACCCCCTCCGGCGTCGCGGCATACCGTTCAGGCGCGAGATCATCCCAGCGAGGGTGAAAGACCACGTCGTCCTCGAAAATCGTGGCGACCGGAATGTCCTGCTCGATCATCGCCCTCCAGACCCCGGCATGGGACAGGAACGCTCCCTGGTGGCCGACGCTCTCCAGGAGCCCGAACGCCCCGCGCCTCAACCACGGGGTTCCAAAGGATGCCCATCCCTCGGCCAATTCCGACGCTGACTGGCCATCCACCCCGCGTACCCGGCGCACATCGCGAAAGCCCGCTGCCCGGATGCGCTCCATTACCGGCCCGAACCGTTCCGGAGTCCGGTCGAGGTTGATCACAAAGGCGGGCGCTGAGAGCATCGCGTCCCATGTCTGCGGCCACGATCCCGGAGCGCAATGGCTGCCCTGGAGCAGCGGCGCCAGCGTCACCGGAACCTCGGGGCTGCCCGGTCCATCCGGCAGAAACGCCTCCGCCGGCCGCAACAGGGAGAGCAGCGCCTGCTCCGGGACCGCCGCGACCCGGCACTCCCGATCCGCGAGGCCAAAGGCGATCAGCAGGTCCGAGCCGCAACGTGCCAACCCGCCGGCAAACTCGATTCGCTCGCCGTGAAACTGGAACGGGTGGGAAAGATGGGTGATCGCAAAATCAGCGCCATATCGCACGATCCGGTGAAGGTAATCGCGATACCCCTCCTCGTCATCGACCGACTCGTGAACGAGCGCGATCCAGCCATCCTCGTGGGGGATCGCCTGGGTGCCTCCACGAAACCACGCCGCGAGTGGAGGCGCGGCCACGCAGGTTTCGAGCGCCAGCCCGGGCGCGTCATCCTCGACGCGGACGACTGCCGTCGGCCCGCTGGAATAGATGAAACGCAGCGCCGCTCCGTCCTCGGAGACCGGCATCCAGTTCTTCTCAGTGAGGCTGCCTCGCCCATCCGACAGCCAGCGCGGATTGCCGATCACCCCGCGCGAGCGATCGATTTCGAAAACGCCGAACGCCACGATCCGCTGGTCCGCACGCATCCGGCGGACGGCGGACCCCGAGGCGAACAGGCGGCCCCGGCGCCGAATGAGCCTGAGGTCCTCGACGCCCGCGTACCGGTCATCCTGCTCGCGCTCGCCCAACGTTTCGTCGGTCAGCACCTCCGCCGGCCCCGCCTGTTTGCCCTCCTCGTCGAGCGGTACGAGCGCGGCCAGCGAGCGGTACCGGACATCCCCCGGCGCGAGCACCCAGCCGGGCATCGTGTAATTGGCAAGGCGTGCGGAGAGCAGATACCCCCCACCATCCGCAACGAGCGACGGGTTGAAGGCGCTCCAGCCCTCCGGCAAAGAGATCTCGATGGCCCAGTCGCGGTACCCCTGCACATCCTCGCTCTGGTTCGGGGCGTTGTATAACGCGTTCGCGCGAGCGCTCGCGCGATACTCCTCGGGCACGTCGGACAGGGAGAGCAAGCGATCGCAGGCTGCCCGGCCCGCCACCATGTCGCCATCCGCGTAGGCGGAAATGGAAGTCTGGAAAATGGATTCCCAGGTCGTCGCGTTCATAACTCTTGCTCTCTGCGCGCCCGGGACGCGCGCCGATCCGATGCGTCGCGCCCCGACGGAAGCACGCTACTCCTGCCCGTCTTGCGCCACCCGCCAGACGTGAAGGTAGTCGCTCTGCTGCACCGGGGCGTCTCGCACGTGGGAATCGCCCAGCGTCGACCGGGCAACCATGTAGGTCGGCTCGGTCGTGTCCACCAGCATCCGCTCGCCCTCGCGTCCAAACGAGATCGGCGTCAACTTCCACGGGCTGTACACGTCGGCGGTGAAGACGCGAGTGTCCCGAAAACCGTTGCGGTCGGTATAAAACGACAGGAATGCTTCCGGGGAAAACTGCCAGAATCCGTGCCCGCACAGGTTGTTTCCGGGAACGACATGCAGGACCTGCCCGCCCGGCCGGAGGAGCGCCGCGCAGTTGCGCAGCGCCTGCGCGACATCGAACACGTGCTCGAGGGTTCCGAAATCGATCACGGCGTCGAATTGCCCCCGGTGCCGTTCCGGCAGCGGCAGATTGAGGTCGTGCAGGATCGTCGCCGACTCGTAATCGGAGAAATCAAGCGACTCGATGGACGTCGCGCCGAAATGGTCGGCAAGCAGGGCCTCGCAATACTGGTCATGCCGGTAAGCTCCGGTGATCCCGACCATCGACCGCACATTTGCCTCGGGGACATGAAGTTCCTGCCGCCCCAGCATGATCGTGCGGCCGAGTGGTCCATGCAGATCGCGGTTCCAGAGCAGGAACGAAAGCGCAACGATGTCGAGTCCCACCGCACCACTCCCTTCAGGGATCGGCCGTCACCGGTCGCGCATGCCGTCACGCCACCGCTGGAGTTCGGCGAGCGCCACCGGGACGGGGGTGAAGGACACCTCGCGGAGAAACGTATCAAGCTGTATCGCGTAGGGTACGCGCTCGTCGAGGCACTCGGCGATGATCCGGTCGAGATTGTCCGACAGAACCGTGCTCGCCGGATCGAGCGACGAAATCATCAGCATGCCGGTGTACGGCGTCTCCTGCGGGCTCAGGACATGGAGTTTCAAATCCGGCCGCCATCGCTGCAAGGCAGGAATGACGCGCCACACATCCCCCTCCCAGTCTCCCGGATTGAACGTCCTGCCCGCGGCAGCCAGGGAGTTGGGAATCACATCGTGCACCAGAATCAGGCCGTCGGGCGCGGACCACTGTTCGACGTTCATGATGTCGCGGAGCACGAATTCCGCGAGATGCATGCCATCGACAAAGGCGAGTTGCAGCTGCCGGTTGCCGAATACCTGATCGCGGGTCCATTCCTCGAAAAAGCGGTCGCTCTCCTGCGCGAACACCTTTAGCCAGGGCTTCCCGGACACCACATCCGACGTGATTCGCGGGTATGGATCCACCCCGACAGATGCCGTTCCCGATCGCGCGAGCGACACCCCGTTCTCGACGCCGATCTCGAGGTAGCCATCCGGCTCCCAGGTTCGATGCAGGTAGTCGAGCAGGCCGAAATAGGCCTCGTCGCGGAAGTCGGCGGGAATGCCCGAGGCTTCCCCGAATTCGCGGCCATCCGCCAGTGGCCCCTGGTGTTCGGTTGGCGCGGCATCCCCGGACGATCGCGGAGCGCCTGAGCCATAGGGCGCCAACGTTTCGATCGGCAGCGCCAGCGCGAGGAACTCCGCGCGCGGGACATCGACCAGCCAGATCTCGCCAGCGCGCAGCGAGGCCGATAGCAGCAGGCGCTCGCCACCCGCGATCTCACCGCCCGGGTGCGGAATCATTCCGGAGATCAATTCATCCTGCTCGCCCTGGAGCCGGAAGGGATGCGACAGCGCCCAGAGAGCAAACCCGTGACCGAACCGCGCAACCCGGTGCAGGGCGGTGGTGTGCCCGTCATCCCATACCGCCTCCTCGCGCACCAGCCCGAACCAGCCCTGCTCATCAGGACGCAGCGGCGTGACGACGTGAAATTCAGTCGCGCCGATCGGCGCCGCGACCTGCGAAACCAGCGCAAGCCCGCCGGTGTCGGGATCACACTCCACCACCTCGATCGGAGCGGTCGACGCCAGGAACCGGAGCCGCCCTCCGCCTGTGGCCGGCATCCAGCCCGCGTCGGGGGCGCCAACCTGCCCTTCACCAAGCCACCGGGCCGCGGCGACCTTCCTGCCCGCAAGGTCGATGCCGAACAACCCCAATCTCGCCAGACCGGCTTCCCCGAGTGCGCCACCGCGCCAGGTACCGCTGGCCAGCACCATCCCGCCCAACATGAATGGACGCAGATCATCCCCAAACGCGCCTATCCGGGCGCCGACCGGATCGACAGCGTCGCCCTCCAGCAAGGCGGGGCTGCCGGAAACCTCTCCGTCCTTGTTGAGGAGGAAGAGCGCCGCCGCGGGGGCGCCTTCGCCGCGGGGGTCCACCTGATCTTCGCGCCGGCAGCCGGCGAGCAGGATCGCCGCCCCGGCGAACCCGGCCAACCCCGGCGTGTGCAGGCAGCCTGATCCGGGCGTCAACGGTTCGATCCGTCGTTCCCGGTAGCCCCGGATAACGCCAGACAGCGCCGATGCGTAGTGAACTGCATTCCGGCGGGCATACGCGCGGACCAGGTCAGAGGCGTCCGGATGATTCATCAACCGGTCGCAGGCAAGCCGCCCTGCTGCCATGTCCCCTGCCGCCCATGCGCCGATGCTCTCATCCTGAAGTTCATCCACCGTCGGGAACCGGTCAGGACGGTACGTTTGCGCAGGCCATGGGGCATCCGGCGCAATTGGCGGCAGCATCGTCAGCGACTCGTCATGATCCGCGCGATACCAGCGGATCAGCCCGGGTTGGCGGTCACGCATAAGCGCCCAGACGTTGACTTCCCATGTCAGGCGCCCCATGTCGAGGAAGATCTGCAGCGTTTCGGTCGCTGCCCGGTGGAGGTCCCCGGCACGCCGGGTAGGCGCCATGAGCAGGCTGCCGGCGAAGGTCCAGTTCACCTTGTCGATCAGCATGTCCGGGGAAACCTGGCCGGGTGGCCAGCACCCCGGGATCAGCGCCTCATCCAGCCCGGCGAAATCCGCCTCCCGAAGCCGTGCGAACGCGGCCGGCCAATCGGCAAACAGCTTGGCGATTCCGGCGTCGATGAATCCGGTAACCGGCGTCTTCACCAGTCCCTCGCGCGAGGCCCGCGCGACGAGTTCCGTCTTCGCGTTCATCAGCGCCAGAAATCCCGCCGAGTCGCGGGGATCGCGGCGGGACGGCAATTCCGGCGGCGGCGTCAAAGCCGCAATCTGGCGCGAGACATCGAGCTCGTCGAGTTCCAGCGGGCGCACGGTCACCCACGGCGGCACGTCCACACCCTGCAACATCGCCCGATAATGCGCATCCATGTAAAGCACGAGCGGGATCGCGGCGTCGAAGAGCGGGCGCAGCATCGCCCTTCGCCATGCCGGGTCCATCGAGGACTCCGGCAGCAGCATCAGGGTGGAGACGAGCGTCACCTGGCAGTCGCCGGGGTCGTGAGGCCGGGCGACCAGCGCGGGGGGCACATCAGCCAGCAGGTCGATGGAGTGGATGCGTGGATTGATGCCCGGAACGCTGTCTCCCGCGGGCGCAGGAATATCGACGCCCTGTTCCGTCGCCAACTCACGCGCCCGGGCAACCGCGGGTTCAACGTAGTTGAGCCAGCGCTCGTCGATGTCCGTTCCAAGTTCGACCTGCTGGAACACCAGCCCGTGCTCGTCCCG
>CAIPGK010000093.1 GCA_903864575.1 uncultured Chloroflexota bacterium | reverse complement strand
GCTCATCCAGCGCAGCGACCTGTTCCGGGGTCAGCGGTGCGATTGCCTGGATCGTCGTTGGCTTGTCGCTTACATCCGCTTCATTGAAGGATGCATCGCGAGTGACAAACGCGGTCGGGAACGCGCTTTCATGCCGCTTTGCTGGCGTCTCGGGAACATGTGGACCGGTCGGAGAAAAGTGCAGGAAAAGCGGTTGCTCTTCGGGCGTCTCGTTGATGAAGTCCACAGCGAGGTCAGCCAGTACATCGGTCTTGTACTGCGTTACGCCCTTGAAATTGACCTGTTCGTTGTCGATCAACAGGGGAAAATCGTAGAAATCAGTCGTGTAGGATGCGGCGAAACGATCCCAACCGACCGGCAACCGAAGCCCCGGGCGCAGCCCGTTCATGAACTTGCCGACCATCGCAGTGGCGTAACCGGCTTGCTGGAGCACGTACCCAAGCGACACCCGGTCCAACCCGTTCTGCTGATAGACCGTGTACCCGCCTTCGAACTCGTCGGCGTTGTTCCACTCCACTCCGTGATTATGGGTGTATTGGCCCGTGAGAATGGATGCTCGGGATGGCGAGCAGAGTGAGGCATCAACGATGAAATTCGGATACGACGTCGCCCCGGCGAGCGCCTTGCGGGTCTTCTTGAGCGCACGCCAATCGGTGCCGCGCATGTCGTCGGTAACGATCAGCACCACGTTTGGACGCTTGTCCGGCTCCGGTTCCGGCTTCACCACCGGCGGCTTTCTGGTCCGGCCCTTGCCATCGCTCCCGATGCGGCCCGTCAGCGCCGCCGAGACGGCGCCCGCTCCACTTGCCAGGAATCTCCGCCGGTCCGCCTTCCCCATCCCGCTCCCTCGTTCCAGCTTTGCCGTCATGACCGGCATCCGCTTCCGGCGCATCGTGCCAGTTCCCTGGTCCGCGCGCTCAAGCTCGCAATCGACGGGAGTCCCGCCGGACTGACAACCGTGAAGGATGACCCAGGAGGCAGCAAGTTCGCCAACTCCAGCGGGTCCGTGCGCTCGTCGTAGAACTCGCGCTCCCCTGTTGGATACTCCATGTACAACAACTCCGAGGACCGGATTCCGGTTCCATCGGGGGCCAACCGGTTGCCCGGCATCGACAGCGGAACGAAATCACGAACGCCCGCGGAGAGCAGATCGAACCCGTCTGCATTTGGAAGATCGATCCCGGTCAGCGCGGCAATCGTGGGAGCAATATCCACATTGGCCACCAATCGCATATCCCGGCCGGACCGGAATCCTCTCCCCCACGCCAGCATCGGCGCCCGAACGGACTGGTCATAGGGCACGCCCTTGTTCAGCGACTCCCGGTGCTGCCCCATCATGTAGCCGTTGTCGCTCGCGACGAACACCGACGTGTTCGACAGCCGGCCCGCGCGATCGAGCGCATCGATCACGGCGACGATCGCCTCATCCGCGGCAAGCATCGTTCGCAGCCGGTTCTGTTCCAGGTCATCCAGCCCGGCCACCTGGACCGGAGTCAGCAGGGGCAATCGCTGAACCGCCGCAGGCTTGTCCGACACGTCAGCTTCATTGAAGGACGCATCCCGCGCGACCTGCATGCCGCGAAACGCGGTCCGATGTCGACGCGCCGGCACACTCGGCCCATGCGGGGCCGGCGGCGCGAACTGAAGATAGATCGGCTTGTCCGCCTCAGCCTGCTCGATGAACTCCACCGCGTAATCGCGCAGCACATCCGTTTTATATGCGTCGCCGGTGAACTCCACGGTCTCGCCATCGACGTTCAGGATGAAATCGGTGTAATCGATGGTCGTCGCCGCCACCCACCGGTTCCAGCCGGACGGCCGCCACGATTCGGTCCGATACCCGTTCAGGTACTTGCCGCTCAAGCCGGTGCGGTACCCCGCATTCTGGAGCAGGTAATTCAGCGTCGAGGACTCGAGGCCCTGCTGGCGAAACTCATCATGCCCACCCTCGTCACTATGGCCACCGTTATCGAACACGCGGTGGTTATGGACGTAGAGTCCAGTCATCAGGCTCACCCGCGACGGTGAGCAGAGCGGGCAATTGAAGACATAGTTCGGGAACCATCGCCCGCGAGCGAGGCGGTCGCGCGTCTTTGGCAACGCCGCCCAATCGCCCGAGCGCATGTCATCGAGGATCACCACGACGATATCCGGCCGGCGATCCTTCCGACCGCCACCGGACTGCCGGTCCCTCCGCTTTCGATTTCGCCCACGGTCCTGCGGCTCGGTGGCCGCGGTACGCGTGTCGCCAGCGCTGATCGCGCCAGCGGCGGCAGCGAGCAACGCCCGCCGGTCGATC
>CAIPGK010000092.1 GCA_903864575.1 uncultured Chloroflexota bacterium | reverse complement strand
CTTGAGGTCTTCGAGGATGCCGAAGTGCGCCTCTCCCTCGGTTCCGGTGAGCACGAGTTTCACGGTGTGATTCCTCCGGAGGTGATCTGATGGCAATACCGAGGGCCGTCGCTAGTAGCGGACCGTCGTCCCGGTATCAGCCGCCGCGATGTGACCCGGCTGCGATCGCGTCCAGTTGAGTTGCTTCAGATCGCCGGAGAGTCCGGCAAGGGTGTAGCGAAGCTCGCTCGCCATCGCGAGGAAGCGGAAGCCCTCGGCCATGCGCTGGTTCACCCCATCGGCGTGCGAGCAGTGGATGCCCGGCGCGACGCCCCGCTTGGCGCATGTTTCGCGGACGTGGGCGATCGCGTCCTCGAGTGCGGGAATATCCGATTCCAGCGGTACGCCGAGACCGAGACCCATGCTGGCCGCCATGTCGTTCGGACCGATGAAACAGGCGTCGACACCCGGCACCGACATGATCTCGTCGACGTTGTTGACGCCGTCGATGTGTTCGATCTGGAGCACGAGAAGGATGTTGTCGTTGGCGTTTTGGTAGTAGGTGGTGGCATCGGCGCCGAACGACATGGCGTGGCGGCCGCCGCCGACGCTGCGGCTGCCCTGGGGATGGTAGCGGCAGGCATCGACCGCGCGTTCGGCCTGCTCGCGGGAGTTCACCATCGGAACGACGATTCCCCAGGCGCCTGCATCGAGCGCGCGCTTGAAGTGCTCGGGAGTGTTCCACGGGATGCGAACCATGGGCGCGGTGTTCGAGTTGGCCATGGCCGCGAACATCTGGGCGAGGGTGCGAATATCCATCGGATTGTGCTCGGAATCGGCCACGAGCCAGTCGAACCCGACCTTGCTGACGTACTCGGCCGCCTCCGGAGAGGGCAGACTGAGCCAGGTGCCGACCGATGACTCTCCCGCCGCGAGTCGCTGGCGAACATGGTTTGCGCGCATCGGGGGTGATCCTCCATTGCCGACCGTTCAGGGTCGGTATCGTAGTCCGCTGGTGCTGGGCCGTCCAATGCGGCGCGCGGCATCCCGATCGGGGTGGGGCCTCCGCGCGGGGCTGTCATGCGCCAGGCACGTTCTCCCGGACCCGGGACAAGGATGCTCCCGGAGCTGTCAGGCGGATGGTGGGCGTCTTCGGCAGTTCAGGGCGTCGGGTAGACGCGTTCCGGAACTGGCATCGCTGCCGGGCGCTCGATCGCCTCGGCGATGCAGCCGAGGTCGGCGGTGGTGTCGAAGTAGGCATAGGCGCCGTCGCCGTCAGCGCCGAACCCGCGCCCGCTCTGGAGCACGGCGTATCCGCGCTCCGCCATGCTGGCGATGGCCTCGTCGATGTCATCGACGTAATACCCGAAGTGGTGAATGCCCTCGCCCTTCTCGGCGAGGAACTCCTCGTAGATGTTGGGGCCCTCGACCGTTTCGATCAGTTCATACATCGTCGGGCCGACGAAGGCGAGAGCGAGTTTCATGACGTAGGGCCGGTCCTCGCCGCGGAAAGTCATACGCGGCATGCGGTGGGGACCGTAGGTATAGACGTCCCACGGGCCGATGCCGTGCTGGGTCCAGTACCGCTCCATGGCGGCGTCGAGATCGGAGACGACGACGGCGATCTGGTCGATGCCGCCAATGCCGGTGGGGGGAATCATGGCGATGCGCGCTCCTTTGCCGCCTCCGTTGCCGTTGCCGCTGCCGCATGGCCGCAGTGGCGCCATGGTGGACGGCGAGCGGGATTCTGGCAAGCGACGGCGCCGCCTTACATGACGGCCGCGAGCATGCCGAGCGCGAGCATGGACCGAATCGACCAGGCCACGGTTCGAACCCAGTTGCTGCCAACGAGGCGCTTGCCGTGGGCAGCATCCCAGCCCGCCGTCAGTCGGTCATGTGCTGGCACCTGCAACAAGGCGGTGGAGAGCCAGATGACCGCCAGCAGCAGTGCCCCTGCCCGGGGCAGGATCGGGGGAACCTGCGCCGGAGCAAGCCAGAGCAACGCCACGGCGGCTAGGAGTTCGACCACCATGGGCAGGGCGACGACGCGGGTTGTGCGCGACATGTGCTCGCTCTGGTAGGCAGCGTATCCCTGTGAGCCGACCTGCGCGAACAATGGGTAATGGACGGCCTGCACGAACCAGATCAGACCAG
>CAIPGK010000091.1 GCA_903864575.1 uncultured Chloroflexota bacterium | reverse complement strand
TGAAGAGGCGTAACTGTGCGAAATTCGGGCGCAAACTCGCCCGATGGATGGGTAGCAAGTGCACGTGACCGCACAGGATGTCTTTGCCGTGCTGCGCCCCGACCTGCAGTTGGTCGAGGATCGCATCGAGGCCGTCTCCCGGGTCGACTACCCTGTCGTCTCGAGTCTCGTCCTCGATCTGGTCCGCTCCGGCGGCAAGCGCCTTCGCCCGCTCATCCTCCTCCTCGCCGCTCGCGGTTTCGGCGGTGACAAGGATGCCGTCGTCACGGCTGCGGCGGGCGTAGAACTGCTCCACACCGCTTCTCTCGTTCACGACGACACCATCGACCGGGCAGCCCTCCGCCGTGGCAAACCGACCCTTAACGCGCAACTCAGCGCAGGCGCCGTGATCCTGCTCGGTGACTATCTCTTCGCCCAATCGGCCATGCTTGCCGCCGCCACGATGAATCCCCGCGTCGTCGCCATCTTCGCCGGTTCCCTCGGCGACATCTGCGACGGCCAACTCCACGAGATGTTCTACGCCCACCGTCTTGACCAGTCTCGCGCGGACTACGACAAGCGCATCTTTGGCAAGACCGCTGCTCTCTTTGCGGGAGCTGCTGAGATGGGCGCCATCCTCGGTGGCGCTTCGGAGTCCGATGTCCAATCCTTGCGTCAGTACGGCGCGGACCTCGGCATGGCATTTCAGATCATCGATGATGTGCTCGATCTGCGCGAGGGCACCCAACAGCTCGGCAAGCCCGCTGGCAACGATCTCCGTCAGGGCACCGTCACGCTCCCGGTGATGATCTACGCCTCACGCTTCCCCGAGGGAACGCCCGAGCGGACCCTGCTCGAACGCCTCGCCTTGAGTGAAGCCGAGAACATTCCCGGCGAGGAAATCGACGCCCTGGTCGACCGCATCCGCCTCTCCGGCGCGCTCGAAGAGACCGTATCCGTCGCAGCCGAATTCGTCGACAGCGCCAAGCGTCATGCCGACGTCGTCCCCGACCCCGAGACGCGCGCGATGCTCATGGACGTCGCCGATCTCGCGGTCAACCGCCACTCCTGAGATCAACTGCCGGGCGCGGAGCTTGGAAACGGCGCGCGGATAATGGTTCGCGCGCCGTCGTCATCTCAAGGCAAGGACCCCGGTCATCAGCGCGGATGGAGCATCAGCCGCTCGTGGAACATCCGTCCAAACCGGTTGGCGTCGACGCCGATGGCCACCTTCATTGCTCCCGGTCCGGTCACGTTCGTCTGTCCCCGCTCTGGCTCACCAACCGCCACCTGGAACCCGACCTCTTCCGTCTCGACCAGCGACGGATCCAGCGCCACCGCGACGGCAAGCGGATCGTGCAAGTAGGTTCCGAGCAGACCCCGCTCGACGAACACCTGCTCCGCGACCGCGCTGGCGATCCTCGCCGCCGGGCCGGCCGTTCCCTGACGCACCCCCTCGGTCGTCGCCTCCCAAACTTCGCGGGTAAGCGCCGTCCGGTGCGTGACGTCCAGTCCCACCCAGGTCGTATCCGGCAGCCGCGCTTGCAGCACCTCGATGGCCGCTTCCGGGTCACAGAGGATGTTGAACTCACCGTGCGGCGTCGTGTTTCCCGGCACGTGAAATGCCCCGCCCATGATCACCAGGTTCTTTAGTCGCGATCCGAAGTCGGGATCGACATTCAGCGCGATAGCCAGATTTGTCAGCGGCCCCGTGCAGACCAGCGTGATTTCGCCCGGTCGCGCCCGCGTCAACCGGATCAGCGCCGCAGGCCCCCGGTCCGCGCCAATCTCCCGCGTGCTATGGGGCAGGATCGCCCCGCCCAACCCGTTCACATCGTGAAAGTACGCCGCGTCCCGATGAGGCCGCACGAGCGGCTTGCTCGCTCCCCGGTGCACCGGAATGTCATCACGACCCAGCAACGCCAGCACATCTAGCGTGTTCTGCGTCGTCTGCTCTACGCCGATGTTCCCGGCCAACGTCGTGATCGCCACAATCTCGGCCTCGGGAGACCCCACGGCATAGGCAATGGCAAGCGCATCGTCGATCCCGGTGTCGACATCGAGAATCAGCGGAATCCGGTCCGGTTCCGTCACGATCTGTCCCCTACACCCGTGCCGCGCGCCGGGCTTCCGCCGCCGTCCACGCCGCCACCGGCGGGGTTTCCGTAATCGGCGACTCCGTCACCACATTCAGGAAGTACGGCCCTCCATTCGCCAGCGCGGTCGCAAGCGCTCCTTCGACATCTGCCGGGTCGGTCACATGGGCCGCCCGGAACCCGAACCCGCGAGCGATTGCGGCATAGTCAACCGGGTTGAAGTCCACCCCGAAATACCGGTCTCCGTGGTAGAGATGCTGCAGCTCCTTGATCCAGGCGAAGGAGTTGTTTGCGCATTGGATGATCACCACCGGCAGGTTGTACCGCGAGATCGTCTCCAGTTCTCCGACCGAGAATCCATAACTTCCGTCGCCCGTCATACCGATGATTTGCTGGCCCTTTGCGGCGAATGCCGCGCCGACCACGCCGGGAATGGCGTACCCGAGCCCGCCGTGCGCGCGCGGAATCACGGTCGTCCTTCCGGGTCGCCGAAGCTCGTATTGGGCGCTCAGGAACGGCGTCGGCGTGCCGGGATCGGCCACGATCAGCACGTCGTCGCTCAACTGCACTCGCATCGCCCGGACCAGTTGGGCGGGTTTGATCGGCTGGCTGCGGATCGCCGCCTGTGCGTCCACATCCGCCCAGTACGCCTCCCGCTGCGCGAGAAATCCATCGATTCTCGGCTGGTTTCGCCTCCGCACCACCTCCGGCCGATCGACCGCAGCCAGCAAGTCGACCAGCGTCAGGCGCGCGTCTCCCGCCAGCCCTGCCACCAATCGGTAGTTGTTGCCGATTTCCCACGGCTCGACATCGATCTGGATGACCGCCGGTTGCCCAGCCTGTGGAGGCAGCGTCCAGTGGCAGGTTGTCGTCGACTCCGTTCGGGATCCGATGTAGATCACCAGATCGGCGTCCAGCACGGCCTGGTTGGCATAGGGCCGCGCTCCGTTCCCGCCGATCACGCCAATCGCCACCGGACTCGTCTCGGCGATGCTCCCCTTGCCATTGATCGAGGTCGCCACCGGAATGTTCAGCGACTCAGCGAATGCCGTCAGTTCGTTCCACGCGCGCGAGATCATCACCCCGCCGCCCGCGACGATCACTGGTCGATCCGCACCGGCGATGGCGTCCGCAGCCCGCTGTACCAGCGAAGCCTCCGGTCGCGTCGGCAGCGCAGGCGCGGCGGCAAAATCCGGAATCCCGTACACGCTCTCGTCCGGCGTCTCGGCGTCCAGCACGTCCGCCGGCAGCGAGAGGTGGGTCGCCCCCGGCCGCCCGCTCATCGACATCCGAACGGCGCGGCGCGCCGCCTCGGCCATCGAGACCGAGTTGTTGACACGGGTGTTCCACTTCGTGACCGGCCGGAAAAGACCCTCCTGGTCGAGTTCCGTCAACACCCCCCGGCCCTGCTGCCCAACCGGGGTATCCGATGTCAGGCACAGCAACGGAACCGCCGATCCCTGCGCCTCGGCCACGCCTGGCACAATGTACAAGGCGCCCCCGCCGCTCGGCCCTTCGCACACGCCGAGCTTGCCAGTCACTCGTGCATACACGTCGGCCATGAACGACGCAGATCGCTCGTCGCGGGTCATCACATGCGTGACGTCGTCCCGCGCGTCGTTCAGGGCATCATAGAGCGCCATGCCGGTGTCGCCCGGAAGCCCGAAGATATGCGAAACCCCTGACTGCCGAAGCACCTCGACCAGTGCCTGCGCGCCCTTCATGGCCGTTCTCCCACTCCCTGATTGGCAAAGACGATGACCCGGCGACTATAGCAAACCATCTCCCCGGCATCACCGCCGCCCCCTGCGGGACGCGCACGATGCTGCGACTCGCCGCTTGGGCCAGCAGCACGTCCCGCCCCGTCGTCACCCGATCCGTAACGCCACGTACAGGTCGTTGACATTGGTCCCGGTCGGGCCCGGGGCCACGATGCCCCCTGCCGCCCGGAAAACTGCGAGGCTGTCGTTTTCCGCGAGTGCCGCTGCCGGATCGGTTCCCGCCGCCGAAGCGCGCGCAACCGTTCCTCCATCGACGATCGCCCCCGCGACCCCCGTCAAAGCATCCTGCCCATCCGTCGCGAGGCTCGCGGCGAGCCACTCCTCGTCGCCAATCCGGTCGAGTTCGAGCGCCGCCGCCAGGGCAAACTCCGTGTTGCGCCCACCCTGTCCGCCGCCGCGCACCGTCACCGTCGCCTCGCCGCCTCCGAAGAGCGCCGCAACCGGCTCATCCTGTGCCAGCGCCAATTCGATCCATCGGCGCCCAAGGTCCGACGCCTCCCCCTCCCGTCGCCTCCATGCAATTCGCGTGCTCATGCCCTCGGCTGCCGCAGCGGCGGCCATCGCTTTCACCGCAAGATCGTTGTCTCCGGCGAATGCAAGCACATCGCCGGCCGTCGCTGGCGCCGCAGGCGACTTCCCATCCAGTAAGGCAAGCACCTCCACCACCACCGCCGGGACCGATCCATCCACACGATATTGCTCGAGCAACGACAACGCCGCCCCGGCGTCGAGCGCAGCCGGGATCGTTGGCCCGCTCGCGATCACCCGCGGGTCGTTTGAGAGCACATCAGACAACACGAGCGTCACGAACCGGGCGGCCGGCGCGGCGGCCCGAAGTCCGCCTCCCTTGACCAGGCTCAGTGGTGTCCGCACCGCGTTCAGATGCTGGATCGGCGCGCCGGCCTTCAGCAACGCCGCCGTGGTCTCCGCCATGTCCGACAGCGTCAGCGGCGGCCTTGGCGCTTCCAGCAACGCCGATCCTCCGCCTGAAATCAGCGCGAGGACCACATCGCCCGGACCCATCCCGGCGACCAGATCGAGGATCTTCCGGGTAGCCGCCACGCCCCGCTCATCGGGAATCGGATGGCTTGCCTCGAACACCTCGAATCCGTCCGGAACCGCTCCCACCGCATGACCGTCCTTCGTCAGGACGATCCCGGCCGAAACGAGGTCCCCACACGCACGTGCCGCGGCGCGCGCCATTGGGAGAGCCGCCTTGCCCACCGCCACCACCGCCAATCTGCCCGGCGCCGGAACCCGTTCGGCCCCGATGATCAACGACAGGTCGTCACGCGACAGGAACGCGGTGACCGCCGCCTCGGGATCCACCGCATCGAGCGCCGCGCGATACCATCGCTCGATCGCCAATCGCCCAAGCTCGACCGCGGACTCCATCAGGCGCTCCCCTGCCGCAGCAGATCCAGCACCGTCTGCAGATCGCGCGGCAGAGGCGCCTCGAAGGTCACCTGTTCCCCATCCGGCAGCGTGAACGACAGCCGCGCGGCGTGCAGGAACTGCCGGAACACGGGAATGCCCTCGACACTGTCATACCGTCCATAGATCAGGTCGCCGATCACCGGATGTCCGATAAACGCGAGATGTACGCGAATTTGATGCGTTCGCCCTGTCTCGATGTCCACATCCAGCAGGGTCGAATCCTTGAACCGCTCCAGCACCCGGAACCGGGTCAGCGCCGGGCGTCCGGTCCGAACCGCGGCCATTCGCTGCCGATGAACCGGGTCCCGGCCAATCGGCGCGTCGATCGTTGCCTCGTCCGGTTCTATCAGTCCATGGACCAGGGTGATATACCCCTTTTTGACCGTCCGGTTCTCCCATTGCGGCACCAGCGCGGCACGTCCGCGATCGCTTTTGACCACTGCGATCAGGCCCGACGTATCTTTGTCGAGCCGGTGAATGATGCCGGGCCGGTTGCTCCCCGCAAGCGCCACGTCCGGGGCGTGATGCACCACCGCATTCACCAATGTGCCTCTCGGATGGCCCGGCGCAGGGTGAACCACCAGTCCCGCGGGCTTGTCGATCACCAGCAGGTCGCGGTCCTCATAGACGATCTCCAGCGGGATCGCCTCGGGAATGATCTCCTCCTGCTCCGGCTCGGGAATGGTTAGGGTGACAACCTGCCCGGGAGTCATCTTGAACTTGGACTTGCGCTGCAATCCGTCGACCAGCACATGTCCGTCCTCGATCAACTTCTGGATGAACCCCCGGCTGTACTCCGGCAGCGAAGCCGCCACGAACACATCGAGCCGCTCGTCCTTGTCCTCCGGTTCGGGCCGCAATTCGATGAGACCGCCTTCATCGCGGACATATTCGACATCCATCTCGTGGTCGAAATCCG
>CAIPGK010000090.1 GCA_903864575.1 uncultured Chloroflexota bacterium | reverse complement strand
GTTACGCACCCGTCCGCCACGTGATTGCCCGAAAGCAACCCGTTCGACTTGCATGCATTAGGCACGCCGCCAGCGTTGATCCTGAGCCAGGATCAAACTCTCCACCATGGACCACTTCCGTGGCCTCAGTGCGTTGTTTTGTCGTACTCATGGTACGACGGATTTCGCGACGATCATTCGACGCTCGATCCGCTACTGCTCCGTCTTCGGCGCGCGACCGCTTCACCAGGCAGTTACGCCTGACCATCCTCGCGCCCACTTGTCAACGTGCTTTCCCCGACCCGAGCGCCGTTTCCGGCGAATCAGGCGCGTCGTAGAGAACCCCTTATGGAGTTCTCACTACGGCTCGTCTGCCCGTAGGGGAAGGGCCCTCGTTCAAGGGCTCCGGGATCATAGCAAATGCCTCATGCGCTGTCAAGAGCGGCACATTCGCACCCCGAGCTGCTGACCCGCTCCGACCGCTCAGGCCGGGTGATCTCAGCAACCCGCGTAGAATACACCCGCCCCATCCGAGTGTCAAGGGGGCTCCCGAACTTGGATGTTCCGGTCTCGCTTCGGGCCTATCCTGGAGAATGCTGTGGCGATTCCACCGCTTATCGGTCTCACCCCCACCCCGGTCATGGTCTCCCAGATGCATGGCGAGTTTCGCGAGTTCCAGCTCAACGAGGCGTATCCCTCAGCTGTCATCGCCGCAGGTGGCCTTCCCGTCACGCTGCCATCCATGGCCGACCCTGCTGCCTGCCTCGACCGGATCGACGGACTCCTCCTAACCGGTGGGGGCGACATCGCTCCCCATCGCTACGCCGGCCGGTGCGCCCTCGACGACCGAAACTACGGCGTCGATGATGAGCGCGACACCTTCGAGCTCTCACTTTTCCGCCTGGCCCTTGAACGAGGCGTTCCCGTTTTCGCCATCTGCCGCGGCCTCCAGGTCATGAACGTCGCCCTTGGAGGAACGCTCATTCACCACATCGAGGCCGATCCCGCGGATCGGCCCGGCGGTGTCCACCGCCAACAGGAAGCCGGTATCGCACCAGATGCCGACTGGCACACGATCGATCTGGCGGACCATCCATTCGCGAGTCTCTTCGCGGATGGCGCATCCCTGATGGTTAACTCATTCCACCATCAGGGCATCCGCGATCTGGCGCCCGGGCTGACGGCCATCGGCATCGCTCCGGACGGTCTCGTCGAGGCCGTCGTCGTCGAGGGCGCGCCGTTCGCCCTCGGCGTCCAGTGGCATCCTGAGTTGATGTTCCGTCGCGACCCATCCCATCTCCGTGGATTCCGCGCATTCATCAGCGCAGCCGGGGAGTTCGCGCAACGCTCGCAGAATCGACCGCTTGTTTCCGTATAATGGTGCTCACGATTCCGGCGCCTGCCGGCCGCAGATGCTCTGTTGGAGGACGCCCATGAAACCCGTCATCGGCATTACCCCGGGAACCAAGCTCGTCGAGCGCCCGCATGGGAACTTCCACTATGTGAACCTGAATGAGGATTATGTCGCCGGCGTTGCAGCTGCCGGAGGCATCCCGGTCGTGCTTCCCTTCCAGGAGAACCCGGATGACCTTCTCCGAATCCTCGACGGCGTCCTCTTCAGCGGTGGCCCGGACATTGATCCCGCGATCTACGGCGACGACTGGGTGCACCCGAACACCTATGGCATCGACGATCGACGCGATGCGTTCGAGCTTGGCCTCGCTCGGGCGGCGGAAGCGGCGGGGGTTCCCATCCTCGGTATCTGCCGGGGAATTCAGGTGATGAATGTCGCGTTCGGTGGAACCCTCATCCAGGATGTCGCCGAGGGCCGGGAGAACATCCCGGGCATCGGTCACTC
>CAIPGK010000089.1 GCA_903864575.1 uncultured Chloroflexota bacterium | reverse complement strand
GCGCTCGGCGATCCGGCCGTCGTGGATTTCATCAGGTATGGGTACGGAAAGACCATCGAACAGGGCGTCGGCTGGCTGACTTCCGGTCGCGCGCTTGTCGTTCGCTACGAGGATCTTCACCGCGACGCGTCCGCATCCCTGACCCGAGTGACGGACCGAATCGATCCGGTCTCGGACGACCGGATTGCAGGCGCCGTCGAACGCTGCCGGGCGGACGTGATGCGGGAACGAGACCAGAAGATGCAGTGGCACATCCGTTCCGGCCGCGTCGGTGGCTCGCGCGAGGAACTCGGACCGGCCCATCTTGCGGCGTTCCGTGACCATCATGCCGACACGATCCGCGCTCTTGGATACGAGGTGCGCTAGCATCCCCCATTGGGATATCACGAAACGGGAAGGATCGACCATGAACTTCGAGATCATCGAAAAATCCGACGCTCCCGCGCAGGGACCCGAGCGACGGAAGCGGCGCAACCCTGCCATCGAGGAGATGGTCGGTCTGCTGGAACCCGGCAAGGTCGCCCGCATCAAGCTCGACGAGGACGAGAAGCCGCGCCCGCTCGTCGAGCAGATCTTCAAGACCGGAGCGCGCAACGGGAAGATCGTCGACGTCTGGGAGGTCGGTGGTCTGCTCTTCGCCGAGCAGGTGACGGATCGGGACTAGCACTCGATGCGGGCGAACCACGGTACCAATTGCGGTTCACCCTGAATCGATCCAACAGGCCGCAGCCACTCCATCGCCGCGGGGAACGCCCATGAATCCCCTCGACATCGCCATCCTGCTGATGGTCGGGATTATCTCCGTCAGAGGCCTCAAACGCGGATTCATCCGAGGCACGGTCGATGTGTTCGGCTGGCTGGCGGCGATGGTCATCGCGAGCAGGTTTGCCCCACGCGTCGCGGAACTGATTTCCGGTACCGCCATCGCGCCGGTCGCGACCGGCGCGGCCTTTTCCATCACCTTCATGGTCGCGATGGGAGCCATTGGGATGGCGGCAGGCATCGTCTTCAAGACGATGGGATTCCTGCCGCGAATCCCCCCGTTTGGCTTTCTCAATTCGGTGCTGGGCATCGCCCCCGGTGTGGTCAAGGGCGCCATGCTCGCCTCCGTCGTGCTGGCCCCATTGCTCGCCTACGAGGGGATGCTCGGCACGGACTCCCCGGTATCGGAATCTGTCCTTGCCCATCCCCTCGTGGACACGGTAAACGGGTTCACAAACGGCGCTTTGACCCGCGCGGGCGTCGATCCCGATACCGTCAATGGCGGCATGTCCCTGCCCTGACGAGGCGATCCCATGGTCTAGTCGCCGAGGCGCACCCCGGCTTGCTTCAGCTGCCTCGCGAGTTCCCGATTGTTGGCCTCGATGAGGTCCGCCGCTCGCTGGAAGGCGATCATCGTCGCCATGCGCAGCAGGTCGCCGTAGGGCCCAAGGTGTTCTGTCTCCTCCTGCGCCTCGTCGAGCGCGGCCATTCGCCGTTCGATCTCCCTCTGCAATTCGTCGTAGGTCAAACCCACCTGCATGATCGCTCCTCTCCGGCCATACCCGGACAGTCCGGGGAATGGTGATAGAGTGTAGGTCCGTGCTGGATCATCGCGGACACCTGAACTCGCGTGTGGGAGGCGGTCGATGGACATCATCCTGCCCGTTGCCGGGCTCGGCAGCCGATTGCGTCCACAAACCTGGACCAAGCCGAAACCCCTGGTCAGTCTCGCCGGAAAACCCATTCTCGAACATGTCATCGACCGGGTCATGCCGCTCCAACCCGACCGGCTCGTCTTCATCACCGGGTTTCTTGGCGATCAGGTCGAGGAATGGGCGCGGACTCGCTACCCCGATCTCGACCTCGCCTTTGTCCACCAGCCGGTGATGAAGGGCCAGACCGACGCCATCGTCCGCACCCGCGACATCGTGCATGACGACGCCCTCATCCTCTTTCCCGACATGCTCTTCGAGACTGACTGGTCGCCGGTCAATCGCCCGGATGTCGACGGCGTGATGTTCACCAAGGAGGTCGAGGATCCCTCGGCCCTCGGCGTCGCCGTGCTAGACGGCGACGGATTCATCACAAAACTGGTCGAGAAGCCGCAGAGCTTCGTCTCCAATCTGGCGGTTATCGGCATCTACTACATCCGGAACATGCCCCGCCTGTTCGCGGCAATCGACGAGCAAATCGAGCGCAACATCTCACTCAAGGGCGAATACTTCATCGCCGACGCAATCCAGATCATGATCGACGGCGGCCAGAGAATCATCACGGCTCCGGTCACCGAATGGGAGGATGCCGGCAGCGTGCCGAACCTCCTCGCATCGAACCGTTGGGCACTGGACCGGTTGGACCTTCCGGTCTCGTCCCGCACCTGTTGCGCCATCATTCAGCCATCCATCGTCGATCCGTCGGCGATCGTCGAGCGATCAGTTGTCGGTCCATACGCCTGCATCGGCCCCGGCGCCGTCGTCAGGGATAGCATCATCAGCGACACCATCATCGAGGAGAAGGCAACCATCCAGAATGCGATCCTCTCGAATACCCTTATCGGCAGACGCGCGACCGTCAGCGGCCGCGCGAACGGCCTCAACGTCGGCGACGACAGTGCGGTGACCTTGTGAGCGATTCGGCAAACCCCGGCGGCTGGCTCGAACTTGCCGTCCAGTGCGACATGGAAGCAGTCGAGCCTGTGGCGGAACTCTTCGCGCGGTACGGCTACAACGAAGGCGTCGTGATCGAGGAACCATTCACGCAGGACGGCGACGGCGATAACCTGAAGGTCGATCCCAGCCGCCCGGTGATGGTCCGAACCTTCCTCGCCGTCGCCGACGCGAAGCCCGAGGACATCGAGTCCGTGCGTCAGGCGCTTTGGTACCTTGGCCGAATGCGTCATGTCGGCGATCTTGCCGTCACCACCCGGCAGGAAGAGGACTGGGCCAACGCCTGGAAATCCCACTACAGCGTCCACCGCATCGGCAACAAGACGACCGTCAAGGCGCCCTGGCACGAATACGAACCCGCAGAAGGCGAGGTCGTTATCGAACTCGACCCCGGAATGGCCTTCGGCACCGGCCTCCACCCCACCACGCGCCTCTGCCTGACCATGCTGGAGGATTACCTGAAACCCGGCCAGACCGTGATCGATGTCGGCACCGGGTCTGGTGTCCTCGCGATCGCCGCCGTCATGCATGGTGCAGCGAGTGTCGACGCGGTGGATATCGAACCAGTCGCCGTCCGTTCCACCCGCGAGAACGCAGCGCGCAACGGGCTCGAAGGGCGGATCGCTGTCGAGGAAGGGAGCGTCGGACCCGGCGAACCGTTCCAGGGCGAGTATGACCTCGTGCTCGCCAACATCATCGCCCGAATCCTGATCGACCTCCGGGATGGACTTGTCGCGGCAGTCAAACCTGGTGGCACGCTGGTCCTCAGCGGCGTGATCGAACCGCGCGAACCGGCAGTGCTGGATGCGTTCGATGCAGCCGGGTTGAACCTGGTGAACAGAGACCAGATCGAGGACTGGATCGCCCTCGTCTACCACAAGCCGGCCTGAACAGGATGCCCAGCCCAGCCACGCCCTCCGGCCTTCCAGAGACCCCGCACGACGTGCTGATCGACCGCGCCCGGGTCGACGATCTTCTCGACCGGATCCGGGCCGGTGAGACGGTCGATCTGCTGGACGCCACCCTCGATTGCGTCTCGTGGCAGGCATTCGCCTCCGATGACGGCGAACCGCTCTCCCCCGTCGAACAGCACCGGCTTCGCGAGTACTATCGCGAGAAATGGTCCGACATCGGCCCGCTCTATCTCGCGGAACTGCTGTCCACCGAGTTCATGACCGAGCAACGGGCGCGCGGCGACATCGCCTTCTCTGAACGCCTCGTCGAACTTGGGCGGAGCGACCCGGATCTCTGGGCCGAGATTCGCCAGTTCTTCCGGCGAAAGGAGATCGCGACGGGCCTTCTGCTTCTTGCCCATCGTCCTGCTTCCGGGGAGTGACCCGCGCCTGTCCCGGAGCAGCCCGTGCGAGTATTCTCCGGTTACAAACGTCGGCAGTTGCGCGTTTTCCGACCCGGTTCACGAGCCGCGGGACATCGAGGAGCGACAGGCGTTGAGCACCATTTGCGTCGTCGGCGGCGGCGGCTATGTCGGTCTCGGGTACGCGGTCGCCCTTGCCCGGCTTGGAAACCAGGTGATCGGACTCGATATCGACGCAGAGCGGGTCGCCATGCTGAACGCTGGCAACACGCCGCTGTACGAGGACGGTCTGGAATCGCTCCTGGCCGACGGCCTGCTTGCAGGGAACCTTCGCTTCACGACCTCCTACGACGACGCGTTGGCCGACGCCGAGTTCGTCTTTCTCTGCACTGGCACCCCGTCCCTGTCCGATGGTGAGGCGGATCTTCGACAGGTGCGCGCTGCCGCCCGCGCCATCGGCGAACGATTGCCCACTGGCCGCCGGGTGATCGTGGTCAACAAAAGCACCATGCCCGTTGGTGCGGCCGAAATGGTCGCGATGGTTGTGGGAGCCAACGCGCCGCACGGTGCGGATTTCCGGGTTGTCAGTAATCCCGAGTTTCTCCGGGAAGGCATGGTCGTTCACGACATTCTCCACCCTGATCGGGTCGTTCTCGGCGGTGACGACCCGGATGCAACCGCGGCCGTGGCCGCTCTCTATGCGCCGCTCGGCGCTCCTGTAATACAGACCGACCATCGCTCCGCCGAATTGATCAAGTACGCGGCGAATGCCTTCCTTGCAACCAAGATCTCCTTCATCAACGACATCGCCCGACTCTGCGAGCGACTCGGGGCGGACGTCACCGTCGTCGCCGAGGGCATGGGGCGCGACCCGCGGATTGGCCCACGATTCCTTCACGCGGGCATCGGATTCGGCGGTTCCTGCTTCCCGAAGGACGTTGGTGCGCTCACCCGCATGGCGGAAGGCGCGGGATTGCATCCCGGCTTGCTGCGCGCGGTGCTGGAAATCAACGCTGATGCTCGCCGCCGCTTCGTCACCCGCGCTGACGCCTTGTTGAACGGTCTTGAAGGTCGCACCGTCGCCGTGTTGGGGCTTGCTTTCAAGGAGGGCACCGACGACCTGCGGGAGTCGCCGGCGATCTCCGTCATCGACATGCTCGAGGAGCGCGGCGCGACCATCCGCGCCCATGACCCGCGGGCGATGGCGAATGCAGCCCGCAAACTCTCCCACCTTGTCCTGTGCGACGACGCCTATCATGCCGCAGAGGGCGCGGACGCGGTGATGCTCTGCACCCCGTGGCCGGAGTATCGATCGCTTGACCTGCCGCGCCTGCGCGCCGCAATGCGCGGCGATCTGTTGATGGACGGGCGGAACTTGCTCGACCCCGTGAACGCAGTGGATGCGGGCCTTCGTTACGAGGGCATCGGCCGGGCCACGAAGGAGTCAGGCTCCATCCCCGCGCCGCTGGCGCGTTGACCGGCGTTTGGCGCCGGTCTGGCATCCACGAACGCCGTTACCCGGACGTACCGGTCCTCCGAGGAGAAGTCATGCCCAGGTTCGCCGCGAATGTCTCAATGCTCTTTACGGACGTTCCATTGATCGAGCGCTACGCTCGCGCCGCGGCGGCAGGCTTCCGGGGCGTGGAGATGCTCTTCCCCTACGGCGAGAACATCCAGGTCATTGCAGCAGAACTCCAGGCGAACGGCCTGACACAGGTGCTGTACAACTTCCCGGCGGGCGATTTTGCGGCGGGCGAGCGCGGGCTGGCCAATAACCCGGCCAGGCGACAGGCCTTCCGCGACGGTGTGGGCCGCGCCCTGGAAATTGCCGAACACCTGCGTCCCACCCGGATGAACTGTCTGGTCGGCAAGCATCTGCCCGATGTGCCGGACGAAATCCAATGGGCCACGGTCGAGGAGAACATCGCCTGGGCCGCTGATCGACTTGCGGAGGCGGGGATTCGTCTTGTCGTCGAGCCGCTCAACGCTTACGACGCTCCGGGATTCCTGCTCTCCACCCCGTCGGCCGGATTTGCGCTCATCGAGCGGATCAACCACCCGAATCTGTCGCTCCAGTATGACCTTTACCACGCGCAACGAATGGAGGGGAATCTGGTCCGGACACTGACCGAGCGAAT
>CAIPGK010000088.1 GCA_903864575.1 uncultured Chloroflexota bacterium | reverse complement strand
GGCGAGTCCGGCAGCGGGGCGTCGTCGTTCCCGGAGATGGCTCCCCATGCACTCCCCCAATCCGGCCCCTGACCTCATCTCCAGTCCCGCCAATCCGGTCATTGCCCGAGTTCGCGGTCTGCTGGCCCGCCGCGACCGCCGCGCGGCGGAACGCGCCTTCGTCGCAGAAGGCGCCCGTGCCGTCTCCGACGCGATCGAGGCGGGCGTCCAACCGCTCCTGCTGCTGCTCCGCGAGGGAACGGCCACGCCGCCCGGCCTGCCGCCCGGGATCGAGCAGCGAACCGTGACCACCAGGCTGTTCGACGGTCTCAGCGATCTTGCCAACCCGCAGGGCATCCTCGCCGTGCTGCCCATGTCGGACCTGGCCGACCGCACCGTCGACAACCCGCTGATCCTGATAGCCGACCGGCTCCGCGATCCCGGCAATCTCGGCACGCTTCTGCGGACCGCCGCTGGAGCTGGCGCGACCGAGGTCCGTCTCAGCGCTGAAACGGTCGATCCGTTCAATCCGAAGACCGTGCGGGCGGGCATGGGCGCTCACTGGCGGGTCCCGATCCGCCCCCTGCCTGCAACGGCCGACGCCATTCGCGCCCTCGCGCCGGTCATCGTGGTCGCGGCGGTCGATGCCCCCATCTCGTACGACCAGCTCGACCTTGCCGGACCCATCGCCGTGATCATCGGATCCGAGGCGCACGGCGTTTCTCCCGAATTGGCGGCACTGGCCACGGATGCGGTTTCAATCCCGCTCGCCGCCGGGGTGGAGTCGCTCAATGCCGCCACGGCCGGGGCCGTGATCCTCTTCGAGGCCGCTCGCCAACGCCGAATCCGGGCCAGCGTCCGGGATCATCCTTCACACTGAACGGACGGGGTGATAGACTCGGGCCAATAGGACTGCACCACCGCGTGCATGGACGAAATGCGCGATTTTTCCGATGAATCCGCAGTACGAATGGAGAGAGTTCGATGCGCAAGCAGGATCTGATCAAGGCCGTGGCGCGAGAGGCCAAAATGAGCGACGCGCAGGCCACCGCGGCGGTGAACGCCGTCATCGACATCATCCAGGGCACGCTCGCGCAGGGCGATGAGGTGACGATCAGCGGCTTCGGGTCCTTCAAGGTCGTCGAGCGCGCCGCGCGCGAAGGCCGCAACCCGCGCACCGGCGAGCCCACCACCATCGCTGCCCGCCGCAGCCCGGCATTCCGCGCCGGCACCCAGTTGAAGGCGGCCGTCGAGAAGGCCTGACCACCTTTCGCTCAGAATGATGGCGGCCCGGGGCTTGCGCTCCGGGCCGTTTGTCTTGCCGGATTTCTGTCGTTCAGGCCACGTCGGTGCTGAGCACCAGCAGCGCGGCGGCAATCGCCTCGGTGACACCGCTCTGGCAGGCGCGCGCGGCTACCCCGACCGCATTTTCCATTGCCGTGACATTGGACCGGCCATGGGCGATCACCACCACGCCATTGGTGCCGAGCAGCAGCGCTCCCCCCGTCTCCGAGTAATCGATCCGCTTCTTCACACGCCTGAACGCCGGCTTCAGCAGACCGGCCGCGAGCTTGGTGAGCAGCGACGACGTCAATTCTTCCCGCATCACCTCGGCCACAAGCGCCGCGGCGCCCTCCGCGGTCTTCAGCGCCACATTCCCGGTGAACCCATCGGTCACCACCACGTCGACGATCCCGCGCGGAATATCGCGGCCCTCCACGTTGCCGTGAAACCGGATACCGGGCGCGACCGCAAGCAGGGCGTGGGCCTCCTGCACCAGCGCATTACCCTTGGTCGCCTCTTCGCCGTTGGAAAGCAGCCCGACGGTGGGATGGGCGACGCCCATCACCCGCTCCGCATACACGCTTCCCATCTGGGCGAATTGGACCAGCGACTGCGGGCGCGGATCCGTTACCGCCCCCAGATCGAGCACCAGCGAGTACCCATTCATCGACGGCAGCGGCGAAGCGATGGCCGGGCGGTCCACACCCGGGATCCGGCCCAGTTGCATCAGCGCGGAGGCCATCACGGCCCCGCTGTTGCCCGCGGAGACCATGCCGCCGGCTTCCCCCTTCTTCACCGCTTCGAGCGCGATGGCGATGCCCGAGCGGGTCTTGCGCCGCACCGCCTGCGCGGGCGACTCATCCATCGCGATCAGATCGGGCGCATCCCGCACTTCGATCTTCACGCCACTGGTGTCGATCCGCGACAGCGCGCGTCGTACTTCGGCCTCCGGGCCGGTCAGCAAGAGATCGACACCGAAGCGTCGTGCGCCGGCGACAACGCCCGCGACGATCACATCGGGACCGTGGTCCCCACCGACGGCATCGACCGCGACGCGCATGAACGATTGCTCCAGGATGGACTGTCGATTTTCCCGAGCGATGCTAGCACAGGAGGCCGCAATTTCCCGGCCAGCGCGCAGGATTCAGCCGACGGGCGTCGCTTCCGCCTCGGGCGTGGCCATCGGACCACGGGCTGCGTCATCCGGAAATGGGGGCATCGTTCGCTGGAAGAGCCACGCATCGAAGAGCGGATCCAGCTCGACGCCCGATTCCTGCTCGGACAGCGCGATGAAATCCTGAATGGTGGCGCTCCCGTTGCCGTGCCGCTCAACCCACACCCGCAAGACGCGGAAGAATGCCTCATCCCCGATGGCGACCCGGAGCGCATGGGTGGCGAGCGCGCCACGCTCATACACCCAAAGCGCCGAGAAATTCTCATTGGGTCCGGGATCACCGGTCAGCACCGGCGGCGGCCCGGTGACCCCTTCGGGATCGAATCCGAGCTGTTCCAATCCCTCGAAAACCTCTGCCAGCGGCAGGCGGTCGACGGCCTCACGATTTTCGGCCCCGACCGCCGCCTGGATTTCCGGCGCCAGAAGTTCGCCGAAATCACCCAGCGCCGCGAACAGATCCTTGCCAGTCGCACGCTCACGGAACACCGGATCAGAGAACCGAACCGCGACCGACATCCTTTCGTACAGGGATCGCATCCGTTCGTCCATTACCTCGCGGCCGTCGCGCTCCTCCAGCCAGAGGTAGGTCGCGTACTGCGTCAGGCCCTCATTAAGATAGATATCACGCCAGCGAAGGGGGCTGACTGCATCACCAAACCACTGGTGGGCAAGCTCATGGACGATCTGCTCCTCCAGCGGTCCTTCGATTTGGTCACGGGTGAACCCGAATTCGGGCGCTTCGATCTGGATGCCGTGAATCGGGATCGTCTGCGTCTCAAGAGCGAACCAGAGCGACCCATCGACCACCATCGCCCCGGCCACCGAAAAGGGGTAATCGCCGAACCGCTCGTCGAAAAAGCGGATGACCCGGGGCGTCAGGTTCTCCAACTGCGCGCGTTGCCACTCGGCCACCGCGGCGCCATAGGCATACCGAAGGGCGGGACCATCGTCCATGGCTGCGGTAACGATGTCGATGTCCCCTGCATAGAGCGTGACGAGGTAGCTCGCCATCGGGTCTTCGGCGACCCAGGTGGCAGTGCGTTTGCCGTCCCGTTGATCGAGCGACACCCGTACACCGTTGGCGGCCACGTCATATCGCTCATCGACGGTCAGCCTGAGCGTGTAGGTCGCCTTGTCTGCCGGGTGACCATTGACGGGAAACCAGGTCTCGGCGCCGCGCGGCTCACCAGCAG
>CAIPGK010000087.1 GCA_903864575.1 uncultured Chloroflexota bacterium | reverse complement strand
GCGGCCGCCTCGATCACGTCGCCGATGGAGCTCTCCGGGATGAAGTGGTCGAAGCAGTAGCGCTTGTCCGGGGCAAGGACGACATAAAAGCCTCCCGGCTTGAGCAGGGCATCGACATGCTGGAGATGGCCCACCAGATCTGGCTGGTGCTCGATGGAGTGACTGCTGATCACGATGTCGAAGGTCCGGTCGACGATGCCGAGGTCACCGGTTGGCGAGAGATAGTCGATCTTCGGAGCGGCGACTGCCGGGTCGTCGACGCCGCCGGCCTGCCGGAGATCCTCTCCGACATCCACGACATCGAAGTACCGCACGTTGGGGCCGGTGACGAGTGGCCGGGTGGAGGGGCCGATTTCGAGAATGGACTTTGCGTCTGCGACGATCGCCACCAGAGCCGCCCGGTTCGGCAGAGCATGGGACCGACGGCCCTCCTTGCGGCCGACGCGGACGTAGTGGTCACGCAGGGCGTGGTCGTCGAGGTACCAGAGATCGGAGTGAAGCGCCCGGTAGGTGGTGGGGTCGAAGGCTGACGGGAAGCTTGCAGGGTGGATAGGCACGATGCATCTCGCTCCGGTGACGCTCGATACGCGGCGCAGCAGATCGGCCATCCCGGCGAAGGCCGATACTTGGTCGGTAACCCTGCCGGGCGGCGATGCACCAGGTCGGCGCGACGCCCGCTCCAGCCATTGTGACTGAACGATGCCACGCCAGCATGGGCACGACACGTCCCGCCAACGAGCATACTGGACCGAATCCGCCCGGGAACGAAGCCCGCGCGGGTCCGGCATGGTAACAGCCCAACGCGACGAGACCGCATAGTGGGGCAAGGGGTAACGTTCATGCAACTGCTGATTCCAGCTGCCGGACGAGCCACCGGCCCGGACAGGCCGCCTCCGTTCCAGATTGCGTGCGGGCGCATGCTCATCGAACGCGCGATCGCGACCTGCGCCGTTGCCGCGGCAACGCTGCGGGTCGTGGTCGTGCTGGACGTGGAGCAGGAGCGGCGCTTTGGGCTGCGGTCGGCGCTGACCGGGGTCGCTCCGGGGTGCCTGATCGTCCTGGCTGCGCAGCCGACGCAGGGCGCATTGTGCAGCGCGCTGCTGGCCGCCGAAGTGCTTGATCGGGAGCAGCCGTTGCTGGTTGCGCTGGCGGATGTCTTCATCGACGGCGGGATCGACGACGCGGTCTCATCCTTCGCTGCCAGTGCCGCGGATGTCGGCATCATCACCTTTCCCGATGACGATCGGCGATGGTCCTACGTCCGGGCCGACGAAGCTGGTCGGGTCGTTGAAACGGCGGAGAAGCGGCCGATCGGCGAATTCGCGACCGCGGGAATCTACTGGTATCGCCGGGCGGGTGAGTTCATCGAGGCCGGAGAGGCGGCAATCCGCAATGATCGCCCGCTGGTCGCAGGTTCATCCCGCCAGGTGATGTCGCGGGGAGCCGCAAGTCGGCTTTGCGGGGGTGTGGGGGCCGGATAGCGGAGATCTGGCCATCGCCGCGCATCGAGGATTGTGGCGCTTAGCGGGAGAGGATCGCCCAGAACTCATTGCCGCCGCGCAGGGTTGGATAGACGCGCGTGGGCCTGAAGGCAGTGAGACCGAGGTCGTGGAGCAGGGCGATGGTGGCGCGGAAGGAATCCGGGGTGAACTGCCAGGCGTTGCGGTCGACGAAGGCCTGC
>CAIPGK010000086.1 GCA_903864575.1 uncultured Chloroflexota bacterium | reverse complement strand
CGCCATCGCCGCCGGCCGTCACCGCGATGTGTTCGGCGTCGACCAGCTCGCGGAGCCGCGCGGCGGCGCGCCCGGCCGCGGCCGCGGGCTCCTCTCCACGCTCGCGCTCGAGGGCGGTGGCGCGCAATGCGGCATCGAGGTCCGGGGCGATCAGCGTCGCGGCCGCGGCGGCATAGCGGAGCGGCTGCCGGGGATCGACAACCATCACGCATGGCCGCTCCCGGCGCAGATCGCCGAGCATGGCGATCATGCGGCTGGAGAGGACGCCCTCGCCGTAATCGGAGCAGACGATGAGGTCGGCATCGGCAAAGGCGCCGCTCGCCGCGCGCAGGAGTTGCGCCTCGGCCTGGGGGGATCGGTCGAGCGTCTCGCCTTCGTCGAACCGGACGAGGTATTGCCCGTCAGCCACGATCCGGAGCTTGTGCAGCGTGGCGCAACCGGGATCCCGGATGAGCCAGCGGTCGGAGACTCCGGCCCGGGCGAGTGCGTCGCTGAGGGAGCGGCCCCGCTCGTCGTCCCCGGCCAGCGCCACGAGCCGCACCTCCGCGCCCAGGGCTGCGAGGTTGGCGGCGGTGTTCGCCGCGCCGCCGGGCGCCTCCGCGGCCCCACGGCGGCGGATCACCGGAACCGGACCCTCCCGCGCGATGCGGTCCGCGGTTCCCTCATAGTAGCTGTCGAGGATGGCATCGCCGACGACCAGCGCCTTCAGGCCGGGGAAGCGCCGCACGACGTTGAAGGCCGACGACGGTCCCTGCATGGCGTCCGATCCTTGCCGGGTAGAAAGCGCGGCCGTTTCACGCTCCAGCGCGGCGCTTGAGTGAGTGTGGGCCGCGCGGGCTCATGGGCTTCCGGCAGCCCGATTTCCATCAACGGCCTCCAAAGGAGCCCGTTGATAGCAGATAGCAGCACCTGCCATCATTCAACGCAAATGGTGAATCCCACAGCGGACTCCAACGCTTTCGGCGTCATTCCGGGGGATGGGAGGCCGCGCGCGCCGCGAGGCAGGCGAACGGCCACGTCGAACGGCGGTCCTGACGGTTGGCGTTCCCTTCACTCGTCTCCCGGCACGCCGTAGCTCGGTGCGCCGCCGGGGTTGAGGGCGCGGGTGACGTAGGCGTCGAGTTGCGGCTCCCAGAGGTCCCAGAGGGCGGCGAGGTCGCCGATCGGGTCGTCGGACCAGTCGACGCGGAGGTCGGCGACGGGCCAGGGCACGTCGCGAGCGATGAGCAGGCCCGCGGAGTGGACGGGGCCTTCCTCGCCGCCAGCGGCGACCGCAGCCTGCATTGCGGCGACGAGGCGCACGCCGAGATGCTGGCCCGCGGTGGCCTCGAAGGCGGCGGTCATGGCGGCGGGCACGCCGGTGTTCGCGAGGAGGTTGCCTGCGGCGACGCAGCTGTCGCCCTGCGAGACCGCGTGCGTGCCGAGAACGCCCTCGCCGGAGAAGGCTGCCGTACCGCCGACGCCGTCGACGACGGTCAGTTGCCGCCAGCCGATGAGGGGTTCGGTGCTGGTGACCGCGCCCATCGCCTCGGCTGCCGTTGCGCCATTCTCCAGAAGATCGAGCAGGGCGATCCCCAGCCGGGGGTCGGTGATGTTCTGGGTGCAGGCCGCGCCCGCGCCTGCCCGGACCCACGCGCAGCGCGCCGCGACGCACGGGCTGGAAGAGGAGATGGCCACGCCGAACATGCCGGTCTTCGGGCATCGGGCGGCGATGGAGAAGGTCATGGGTGGCTCCTTAAGGGCTTATGGGCTTATGGGCTTATGGG
>CAIPGK010000085.1 GCA_903864575.1 uncultured Chloroflexota bacterium | reverse complement strand
GCGGGATCAGCAGAAAACTGGCGCAGCGATTATCCGCAAGTGAAGCGGTTTCGCGGCAAGCCACTCGGCGGCTGGCCCGGCGAGTGGTGGCTCGACATCCGCTCCCGCAACGTCCGCTCGGTAATGGCCGCGCGGCTCGATCTCGCGGTGGCCAAGGGATGTGACGCCATCGATCCCGACAACGTGGATGGCGCAAGCAACGATAACGGACTTGGATTGACCCGGGCGGATTCGGTCGCATACCTGCGATTCCTCGCAGCGGAAGCGCACGCCCGGGGGCTGTCAATTGGCTTGAAAAACGCGCTCGATCTCATTCCCGCCGTCGAGGGTCAATTTGACTTCGCGGTCAACGAGCAGTGCTTCGTCTACGACGAGTGCCAGCGGCTTCTGCCATTCATCGCAAGCGGCAAGGCGGTCTTCAACATCGAGTACGGGAAGGCAGCAAAGGCCCGCGCAATTTGCCCGCGAGCGGTGGCGCTTGGATTTAGCACGGTGATCAAGCGGATGAATCTGGGGTCATGGGTCGTCGCCTGCCCATAACCACGGTTGCATCAGGGGTTTCCAGCACTGTTTACGCACAAGAAAGCTTATCCGCAAATCTGTTTTCCCGCCGACTGGGTCAATCCCCCGTTCCGGGTTCAGGCACCTGAGCGATCAATGGCTCACGCGGTCCGGGATCGCCCATCTCCCCAAAGATCGCTCCGGGATCGACCGAAGCTGCGAACGCCGTTCCCGGCATCGCTCCTCGGCCTTCCGGTTGGACGGTCGTGAGCGCGAGCGCGCCACTGCCGCACTGGACAACGAGTGCGCCCTTCCGGGAGAGGATGGTTCCGGGTTGCGCCGACCCCCCTTCCACGGTGTCCGCGGAATGGACCTGCAGGGACCGTTCACGAATCGTTGTCCAGGCGCGTGGCCACGGCCAGAAGGCCCTGACCTCGCGCTCGATGTCCGCGGCCGGACGGGACCAGTCGATCCAGCCGTCCTCGCGCTTCAGCTTCCGGGTCACCGTCGCTCCAGCAGGCTGCGGAACAGGTTTGATCCGACCCGCCACAAATTGCGGTAAATCGCGTGCCGCCAACTCGGCGCCTGCCTTCGCCAACGATCCGGTCATCGTCGCGTAGGTATCGTTCGGGCCGATTGGCACGGTGACGGTGGAGATGATGTCACCGGTGTCGAGCCCGGCATCCATGCACATCAGGGTCACCCCGGTAGCCTGCTCGCCCATCGCGATGGCGGTCTGGATCGGACTCGCGCCCCGGTAGGCCGGGAGCAATGAACCGTGGAGGTTGACGCACCCGTGCTGGGGAATCGCGAGCGTTTTCGGACCAAAGATCATCCCGAATGCCGCGACGACGAAGAGATCGGCGGCCGCGGCGATCAGCGGTGCGCGGGAAACCGGGGTCCGCAGGCTCGATGGCTGGTAGAGCGGCAATCCCAGTTCTCGCGCAGTAACGGCGACCGGTGGCGATTCAAGCTTTCGCCCCCGACCTGCCGGTCGGTCAGGTTGACAAACGACCAACGCGACGTCGAACCCGGGTTCAGTGGCCAGGCGGCGAAGCGCGGGTTCCGCGAACTCCGGCGTCCCGAAATAGACGATGCGGACCATCGAACGCCTCCGACGAGTTCGGTCCTGTCCGGATTCACTCTCGACCGATTGAGAGCGGATCGCTAGAATCGCCCCATGATCGCAGGTTTCCGCCAGCCGCCGCGAGCATCGACCGTCTACACGCTCGCGCTTGCGCTGGTGTGGCTTGTCGCGTTGTCGATCCGGTTATTTGGAATCAATTGGGATCATGGACAGGATCTCCACCCGGACGAACTCTTTGTCGGAAAGATCGTCATCGTCGATCGCATCCGATTTGCCTGGCCTCCGGACATCGCAAACCTCCGCGATCCTGCCGTCAGCACGCTGAATTCACGGTCGGCGGACCCGGCAAACAGCCAGCCTCGCGAGTTCGCCTATGGCTCGCTACCCCTCTACGTCACCGATTTTGCGGGCTTTCTTCTCGGCAAGGTGACAGGCGTCAACTGGAACGCACCGGAACGGATCTTTCTCGTCGGCAGGTGTCTCTCGGCGGTTTTCGACAGCCTGACGGTGCTGGTCGTTGCCGCCATCGGAACGCGGCTGGGCGGAAGGCGTGCCGGATTGCTGGCCGCCGTGCTCGCTGCCCTCGCACCGATGATGGTTCAGCTTGCCCACTTTTTCACCACCGACAGCTGGCTCGCGTTGTTCGTGGCACTGTGTCTTTGGCAGTGCGTGATTGCCCTTCAGCAAGGCGGCGCGCGGCCGCTCGCGTTCGCTGGCATAGCAGCGGGTTTGGCGCTTGCGACAAAGGGCAGCGTGTTCACCCTGTTCGCCATCGTCGCCCTTGCCGTGGTGCTGCAGGCGGTGCCGGACTGGCACGCTGGCGAACGCAGCCGGGCGGCACGGAAGGTGCTCCTCAGGGGAGGCCTTGCTGCCGCTGGCGCGCTCGCGGCTTTTGCCGTCTTCGAGCCCTATGCCATCCCTGCTCCGGACATCTATCTCCAATCGCTCCGGACGCAGGCAAATATCGTGCGCGGCACCTTTGACGTACCGTTCACCCGGGTCTTCGTTTCGGAAGGGCTGCTCTACCCGTTGAAGCAGTACCTCATGTGGGGCGTAGGTCCGGTCGCCGGAATACTCTCTCTGGCCGGTGTCCTGATCCTTGCGAGGATGGCGTGGAAGGACCGCACGGGACCGGCCATTCCCTTGCTGGCATGGCTGGTGGGATATTCGCTCATCGTCACCCTCTCCGAAGCACGGTTTCTCCGGTATCTCGCGCCGATCGTACCGGTCCTGGCGGTTGCTGGCGGCCTTGCGGTCGACGCGCTCTGGTCCTGGCTTTCCCGGACATTCGGCCGCAAAGCGGGCGCCGCAGTCTCCGCCGCGCTCCTCACCGGAGTTGCGCTCTGGACGATCGCCTTCATGTCTGTCTACGCGGGTGAACATCCGCGCCTCGCGGCATCGCGATGGATGTTTGACCGCATCCCGCCGGGTTCGTCCATTTCGGCAGAGACGTGGGATGACGCCCTGCCCCGAAACTTCGATGCGGTGATGAGTCAACAGGCGTTCAACTGGACCACGATCCAGGCCGATATGTACTCGGACCGCCCGCAAGCAGACGTCGCGGATGCCATGTACGCCCTCATGGAATCCTCTGATTACATCATTCTTTCATCGAACCGCGTGGAGCGTTCGATCAGGGCCGCACCGTGGCGCTATCCGGTGCAGATTCGGTTCTACGACCTGCTGGAACGGGGTGACCTCGGCTTCAGCCTTGCCGGGTCGTGGGAGCGCTCGCCCACGCTCGGCCCGTGGCGGATTGACGATCAGGGCGCGGATGAGTCGTTCGTCAATTATGACCATCCTTCCGTTCGCATTTTCCACCGGGACGAGTTGCTGTCTCGCGCGGTGTTCGACGACCTCATGGAGCCTGCCCTGACGATGCCGTGGTCACCGACCCGCCACCCTCCGGGCGAGACCCTCCTCCTCGAAACGCCACCAGGCCAACTTCCGATCGTCGCGGATGCCCGCTGGAGCGATCGGATCACTGCCTCCACGCCCGGTGCGGTCGTCGTCTGGGTCGTCATGCTCGTCCTGCTGCAAGCAGCGACGCTGCCGCTCGCGCATGCGCTTTTCCCTGCCTTTCCGGATCGCGGCTGGGGGTTCGCGCGGCTCATCTCGCTGCTCGTGGCCGGGTATCTTGTCTGGCTTGGTGCAAGCATCCCGCTGATTTCCTTCCGCGCAGTCTGGTGCTGGGCCGCGTTGGCCCTCGTTGCGGCAGCCTCCTGGCTGGTGTCGAGGCGTCGCGGTCTTCCCGTTTCCGTCCGTCCCCGCGGAGCGGCAGCAGGCGCGGAGATCGCGTTCTGGACGGTGTTCCTGCTGTTCCTCGTCTTCAGGGTGCTGAACCCGGACAGTTGGCATCCAATCTGGGGCGGCGAGAAGCCGATGGAGTTCGCGCACCTGAACGCCATCCTCCGGAGCGCCCATTTTCCCCCTGTGGACCCGTGGTTTAGCGGCGGGTACATCAACTACTACTATTACGGAACGTACCTGATGGCCTGGCTGATGAAGGCAGCCGGCATCCCTTCGGAAATCGCGTTCAATCTCGCCCAGCCCACCGTGATGGGCTTTCTCGCCTCCACGGTTTTCTCGGCAGCTGCGGCCCTTGCGGGTGGTCTGGCCCGCAGCAGACGGTTGGCGATGCTCGGCGGCATCCTCGGCGTGATCTTCGTCATGCTGATGGGAAATCTCAGGAGCGCCGCCCGATTGTTCGGGAGCAATCTTCCGCCGCGAAATGATTTCGGGGCCTGGGTCTGGGACCCGAGCCGCGCCATCCGTGACGCCATCACCGAGTTCCCCTTCTTCAGCGGGTTGTACGCGGACCTCCATGCGCACGTGATCGCGTTGCCGGTCACGGTGCTGGCGATCGCATTGGCATATTCGCTGGCCAAGGGCGTGCGCCGCGACTCCGCCGACCGGGTCGTCATGCTTGCGTTGACCCTCGGGAGCCTGAGCGCGACCAACGCCTGGGACGTCCCGGTGTACGCCGCACTGGGCATCGCGTCGCTCTGGCTGGGCACAGCCGGCATTGCCCAGTTTGGGCGCAGGATTACCGTATTCACTTGTGCGGCGCTCGCGCTCGGCGCCCTCTCCTACACGCTCTTCCTGCCGTTTCATCGCCATTTTGTCGCGTTGTTCGGGTCACTTGCAGCAGTCCGCGAACCAACCGTCCTGACAGACTGGCTTGTGCATGTTGGAGGACTTGCCGCCATCGTCGGGGCAGGACTGATCGCGCTCCAATTGCCACGTCGGGTTCCTGCGGGGCTGGACTGGTTGCGCGCCGGGTCCATGCTCGCAGCTGTCGCGACTGTCTGGTTCATCGCCGTGATCGGGAGGATGATTGCAGGCATGCCGATCCTGCCCGCGGCGCTTCTGGGCACGCTTCTGGTGGGAATCTTCGCCGTCGGCGGCGGCTGGGCGACCTCGATTCAGCCAGGAGTGCCCCGCGGCGAGGCATGGGTTGACCGTCTGCCCTCCATCGTGGGGGGCCTGCTTGTGCTGCTGGCCATCGTGCAGGGCCGATTCGTGCTCGCACTTGCCCTCGCCGGCCTGACGCTTGCCGCCAATGGATTCCTGTTTGGAACGTCCAGCACGCGCCGGTTTGTCGCGTTGCTGGCCGCCGCCGCGTTCGGCGTCATGGCTGGCGTCGAACTCGTCGTCGTGGCAGATGATCTGCTAGGCGGCCCCGCATACCGCATGAACACCGTCTTCAAGTTCTACAACCAGATTTGGGTGCTTCTTGCGATATCCGCCGCGGCGGTAATCGCGGTCTTCCCGCGCGCGCAGATCTTCACCTTCGACTCAGGCAGGATCCGCCGAGGCTGGTGGGCTCTTGCCGCTTCGCTCGCGGTCGTCGTCGTGTCAGCCTCCCTGCTGTACCCCGTGTTCGCCGTTTCGCCGCGCCTTCATCAGCGATTCGGTCCAGACCTCGGGTCGGGATCCCTGAACGGCCTCGACTGGATGGACACGGCGGCGCTTGCCTCTGCAAACTTCCCCGATGGCGTCATCACCTTTCGCGACGATCGCGCGATCATCGACTGGTTCAATTCCGAGGTCTCCGGCACGCCGGTCATCGCCGAGGCGACGATCGGACCTTACCGATGTAACGGGTCCCGGATTTCGATCGGCGCGGGAGTGCCAGCGATTCTCGGATGGGAGCGGCACGAGTCCCAGCAGCGGTATCTCGCCAGCCTCGAAGGGCGTGCCGCAGACGTCGATCTCCTGTACCGCAGCGAGTCACCGGACGAGAAGCGGGCGATTATCGACCGGTATGGCGTCGAATACATTGTCGTGGGCGATCTCGAGCGCGCGTATCCCTCGGCAAACAATGAATGCAGTGCGACCAATCCTCCCGGAATCGAGACGTTCGGGAGCATGGTTGGCGATGGTCTCGAAGTAGCGTTCCGGAGCGGAGATTCGGTGGTGTACCGGGTGATCCCGAGGGATGGAGCCGCTGCGGAAAGCGGATCGACGTGATGTCCGACCTGACAGCCGCAATTCGCTGGGCCGGAGTGCTCGCAGCATGCTTCGCCGCTGGCTGGCCGTTGGCGAGACTTCTTCGACGAAACTCAGGATTTCCGGCGGCCACGCTGGCGCTACCACTCGGATTGCTCGCTGGCATTTTCCCGCTCTGGTTCGTTGCGGCAAGTTTCGGCG
>CAIPGK010000084.1 GCA_903864575.1 uncultured Chloroflexota bacterium | reverse complement strand
GGCAGGGTCGACGAAAGGCGCCCGTTCGCCCGCGTGCGAGAGGAGCGGCAGGCAGAGCAGCCCGTCCGCGCCCGGATTGGTCGCGGCAAGCGCCGCGTCGAGGTCCTCGCGGGGGATGCCGGTCAGCGCGAGCGCCCATTCGAGCGAGGGCGTGCCGACCATGGCGGGCATGACGCGGACCCACCGATCGGGCTTGTGCAGGGCGAGCAGCATGCCCGCCGGGACGCCGCTGGTGTCGACGCGATCGGCGATGACGCCGCAGCCGAGGGTCGTGCCGACAATCACGAGACCGTCTCCCGGCCGGTCCATGCCAGCGCCAATGGTAGTGGCGCAGAGGTCGAAGGGACCGGCATGGATGGGGGTGCCCGCGGGCAACCCGGTGAGGGCCGCCCCCGCGGAGGTGAGGGGCCGCAGCGGTCCGGGAACGGGGTCGACCGGAGCGAGCAGGCGTTCGCAATCCCGCACCCCGTAGAGCGCGAGGAGGTCGGGGTCGTAGCGCTTTGCGTGATGGTCGAAGAAGGGGAGCGAAGCATCCGAGACATCGGTGGCGCGCGCGCCGGTGAGCCGCTGGACGATGAGATCCTTGCAGTATCCGGCGGTGGCCGCCCCGGCGAGCGCGGCAGGATCCTCTGCCTTCAGGTAGGCCAGAGTTGGCGCGGCCGCGCCGGGAAAGAGCATGTTGCCGCCGCGGCGGAATGCGGCTACCGCGGTTCCGTCCGCCATCCAGCGCTCGACGATATGGGCGGCGCGGGCATCGGACCAAAGGATCGCGGGTCGGACCGGGCGACCCTCCGCATCCATCAGCCAGACGCCGTCTCCCTGGGCGGTGATGCCGACGAGTCGGGGTGCTTCCCCCGCTGCAACCTCGCGGAGCGTGGCGGCGACGGCGGCGATGACTTCCTCCGGGTCCTGTTCGGTGTGACCCGGTTCCGGGGTGGTGGTGGTGGTCGGGCGAGACGCCACCCGCAGGACCTCGCCGTCGTCGGAGAAGGCGACCGCCTTGACGACCGAGGTGCCGGCATCGAGACCGATCAGCATCGCGCGCTCCCTGGGGCCGGAGCGCGCAGCGCTCAGGCCAGAAGGTCCCGGCCAACGCGGGACCGTTCGAGTGGTGCGCATATTGTGGCCGAATTGCGGGGTTTTTCGCGCCCTCCCGGCCGGACGGTAGGAGTCCGTTGCCGGTTGTCACTCGTTCCGCGTACGAACGCGCGTGAAGGGGGCTTCACGACTGGCGCAAAACATGGTTCAATAGTTTGTACGTACACATTGTGCCTGCCGCTGGACCCCCCGCCGTCCTGGCAAGCGCGGTGCACCAGGCCCAGCGTGCGAAAGGGACGTCGCGATGTCGGACGAGTTCGAGCGGTCAAAGGCGGGAAGGCGGGTCAGGTCCGCGCGCAATGGAGGCTTGTGGCGAGCGATCGAGATGCTCGAGGCCGCCGCCGCCGAGGCCGTCAGCGGAGGTGACTGGATCGACGAGGCGCTTGCCGAAGCGTTTACCGCGCAAACGCTGGCCGTACCGGTCTCGGTCGTGGAGATGCCGGCCCGCCCGCTCGGTGAGACGGACCAACGGGCGTGGATGCACCTGTGGCGATGCCGCCCGGAGGGGCTTCCTGCGGCCCGCGCCATCCAGTGCTGTTCCGGCGCTGTACTGTCCGATGGCCGCTGCGCCTCGCGCCGGGACCGCTGACCACCGGGCGATTGCCGAGCGAACCGAAAGACCGGAGACCGTCGCGGCCCCTGCCGCGGCGGTCTTCGTGTTGATCACGACTGCAACCCGGCCCCCTGCTGGAGCGGCGCGGACAGGCGCGGGACAGCTGTGAGAAACGGCGGCATCGAGCTTGCGCCTGTTGCCTCGCCGCCAGTCGCGGCAACGGCGTCGTTGCATCCAGCCAGCGGTGACATTCGGACTGGCGGCAACGGGCGCGAGAGTTCCCGGAGGCCGCAATGGACACTCGCTCATTTGACGAACTGGCGCGCCGCATCTCCATCCCGCGAACCCGCCGTGCGCTGGCGCTTCATGCGGTGGCTGGAATGATTGCGATGGCTGCCGGCGCGCGCGTCTCGTTGCATGGTGGACCGAACGGCATGGTGCTTCCTGTCGAGGCAAAGCGCCGGAAGGGGCGCACGATTCGCGGCGATGACCGCGAGTCCGATCGCGGGCCTTCGCCGCAGGGTCCATGCAAGCCGTTCGACGGCCCGAACAATCGCTGCCGACGGGACTCCGATTGCTGCACCAACCGCTGCGTTCAGCCGGTGACTGGTCACAAGGGCGATCATGGCATCGGGCGTTGTCGCTGTTCGCGGAGGGACGAGCCGTGCCGGACGTCGACCGATTGCTGCCGGCGAGATAACCAGGAGCTGGCCTGCCAGTCCGGTCGCTGCGCCTCGTCGGAGCATACCCTGACTCCGACCAGGACCCCGACCCAATCGCCGACCACCACGGCAACAGCGGACCCGTCTACGCCAACGAACACACCTACCAGCGTTCCGACCGTTCCGCTGGATGCTCCGACAAGCACGCCGACGGACACGCCGACGGACACGCCGACGAGCACGCCGACGGATACACCGACGAGCACGCCGACGGATACGCCGACGAGCACGCCGACGGATACGCCGACGAGCACGCCGACGAGCACGCCGACGGATACGCCGACGGCCACCAACATACCGGCTTGATCGGAACACCGCGCTGAAAGGGAACCCGCTCCGGTCGACATGACCGGGGCGGGTTCCCGTGTTCATTGAACGATGCGAGCGAGGGTTCCCGGTTGCGGGTTCAGCCTCCGAGGGCCGACGGATTGGACACGTTCATCAGGCGCTCGCCTCGGAGATAGCGGGCGACCTCCTGCGCGGCGATGACAGCGGCGCGCTCGGCGGTTTCCCGGCTTGCGCCGGCAATATGCGGCGAGAAGGTGATGTTGGGCGTGCGGAACAGCCGGGAGTCAGGCGCTGGCGGCTCCGGGTCGTAGACATCGAAGGCCGCCGCGCGGAGGTGGCCGGAGTCGAGCGCATCGCAGACCGCGTCATAGTCCAGCAGGCCGCCGCGCGCGCTGTTGATGAGCACGGCGCCCGTGGGCAGTTTGGCGATTTCCTCGCGACCGATGATGTGGTGCGTCTCCGGGGTCAGCCGTGCGTGGAGGCTGATCGCGTTGGCGCGGGGGAGCAGTTCGTCCAGCGTGCAGGTTTTGCCGCCGACGGCTTCGACCTGCTCGGGCTTCACGTAGGGGTCCGCAACAAGCACCTCCGCGCCGAACGCGTGCAGCACCTTCGCGACCCGGCTACCGACCGCTCCAAAGCCGACGAGGCCGACCGTTTTGCCTTCGAGTTCCGACCCAGCGTCCGAGTAGGCGTAGAAATCACCGCGCCACACCCCCTGCTTCAGGTCCTTGTGGCCCTCGGCGAGGCGGCGCATGGCGGCGAGCAGCAGGCCGATGGTGTATTCGGCGGTGGCTGTCGCGTTGCGGGCGGGGGAGAAACAGACGGGGATGCCCCGCTCGGTCGCAGCCTCGATGTTGACGTTCACGGGGCCGCCGCGACAGATGACGATGAGTTTCAGGGCATCCGCCGCCTCGATGACCCGTCGGGTCATCGGCGCCATTTCGGAGACGACGACCTCGATTCCGTGAATCAGCCGAAGCATCTCCTCTTCAGACCCGGACGCCTCCTTCACCTCGGCGACCGGGCCGAAGGGAACGTTTGGCCAGTCGAAGGTGTGTTCGCGGATGGCGAGCGCGTCTCCGCATTCCTCGCGGAGCGCGGCGAGCAGGAGGCCGTTGGTGACGAAGTTGTCGCCTGCGACGAGGGTGGCGACGTCGCGCCGGCTCACCGTGGTTGCCATTCGATGCGTGCTCCGGTCGCGTTGTCGAAGAGGTGCGTGCGCTCAGGGTTGAACTTCAGACCAACCATGTCGCCGCCATCAGCCCAGTAGTCGTGGTGAGTCTCCACGACGACGCGGTTCTCCACGCCGGGCAGCGTGACGGTCAGTCGCCCGACTTCCTGCAGCGGCTCGTAGGCGAAGACCGTCGCCGGGAGCGCGCCTGCGTCGTCCGGGCGGCCAACGCGGAGATCCTGCGGGCGGATGCCCAGCGTGACGTCGCGGGGTTGCGCGCCGATGTCGCCGGCGAGGTCGAGCACAGCGTCGCCTGAGAGGTGAATCCGCATCCCGCCGGGGATGGCGACTGCCGTTCCGGCGACGAGGTTCATGCGCGGTTCGCCGACGAAGTCGGCGACGAAGAGGTTGGCCGGACGGTCGTAGACCTCGGCGGCGGTTCCCACCTGCTGGAAAACGCCAGCGTTCATCACCGCGATGCGGTCGGCCAGCGAAAGGGCTTCCTGCTGATCGTGGGTGACGAGGACGGTGGTGTAGCCCGTTTCGCGTTGCAGGCGCTTGAGTTCGCGCCGGGTGGAGTCGCGTTCGGCGGCGTCGAGGTGGGAGAGCGGCTCGTCCAGCAGCAGCACGTCCGGTTCGCGGACGATGGCGCGCGCGAGGCTGACCGCCTGCTTCTGGCCAGAGGAGAGCCCGCCCGGCTTTCGGTCGAGCAGGTGGCTGATGCCGAGGCGGTCGGCGACCTCCCGGGCGCGCTGGTCGGCGTTTTTCTCCTTGCGGGCGCGCAGGCCAAAGGCGATGTTCTCCCGCACGGTCAGCGGCGGGTAAAGGGCGTAGTTCTCGAAGGCGACCGCAACGTTGCGCGCGTGCGGCGGCGAGCCCACGATGCTGCGCTCGCCGATGCGGATGTCGCCGGAGGTTGGCTCCTCCAGCCCCGCGATCATGCGGAGCGTGGTGGACTTGCCGCACCCGGATGGCCCCAGCAGGCCGAGGAGTTCCCCCTCGTTCACGGTCAGGTCGATGCCATTGACGGCGATGACCTGCTGCTGCCCCTTGCGCTGGAAGCGCTTTGCGAGCTTGTCGAGCACCAGGCGCTTGCCGGCCCGGGCGGATTGGCGATCAGCCACGGGAGACCTCCATCTCGGCGATCGGGCGAGCCGCGCCGGCGGCGTCATCCTTGGCGGGGATGCGCTGACCGGATTCGGCGTCGAAGAGCAGGATGCGGCTGACCGGAACGGAGATCGTCACGGTGTCGCCGATGGCCAGGCTGGAAAGGGGCGTGATGACGGCGATGTGCTGCCCGCCAGCTTCCAACGTGACTTCCTGCTGCCTGCCGAGCGGTTCCGTCACCCAGACCGAACCCTTGATGTGGGCCATGCCGGGCTTGGCGTCCATCACGAGATCACGCGGGCGCATCCCGGTGATGACCTTCCGTCCCGGGGTCACGTCGAAGCCGTGCATCGGCAAATCGACAGCGCCGTTCGCGCCGTGGAATCGCGGCCCATCATGGCCCGGGATGACCTCGCCCTCAACGAGGTTGATCTGCGGCTGCCCGAAGGCCTTCGCAACGAAGGTGTTGACCGGGCGGTGCCAGATCTCCTCGCGGGTTCCCACCTGCACCAGTTCGCCCTCGTTCAGCACCGCGATGCGGTCGCCGAGCGCCAGCGCCTCGAGATAGTCGTGGGTCACGTAGAGGCTGGTGGTCGATTGGAGTTCGCCGAGCGACTTCAACTCGGCGCGCATGGCGGCGCGGAGCTTGGCATCGAGGTGGGAGAGCGGCTCGTCCAGCAGCAGCACGTCGGCAGGGCGGACGAGCACGCGGGCAAGCGCCACGCGCTGCTTCTGGCCGCCCGAGAGCTCGCGGGGGAGGCGCTGCAGCAGGTGGTTGATGCCGAGGGTGGTGGTCACCCGCTCGATGATGGACTGCGCCTCGCCCGGCTCGCGGTAGTACCGCCGGGAGCGGAGCGGGAAGGCGATGTTGTCGTAGACGGTTTCCTGCGGGTACAGCGCGTAGTTCTCGAAGGCCATCGCCACCTTGCGGGCGTTGGGCTCGATGTTGCTCACATCGAGCCCGCCAATCTCGACATGGCCGAGGGTCGGCTGCTCGAGGCCGGCGACGCACTTGAGGGTCGTCGTCTTGCCAGCGCCGGAGGGGCCGAGCAGGACGAAGAACTCGCCGTCGCCGATGTCGAGGTCGAGCCCCTTGAGGGCCACGACCGACTTTCCGTATTCCTTGCGGACGCCCTTCAGGGCCAGCGTCGCCATCGGTGATCTCCTAGCCCTTCACGGCGCCGAAGGTGAGGCCGCGGACGAGGTAGCGCTGGATCGACAGGGCCAGCACCAGCGGCGGGATGAGCGAGATGAGCGCGGCGGCGGCCGTTACGTTGTAGCGGGGTTTCGCGCCGCCCATGAAGGCGAGGGCGCCTACGGTGACGGTCTGCGCATTGGATCCGGTGAGGATGAAGGGGAAGATGAAGGAGTTCCACGCGAAGATGAACGCCAGCAGGGCGGCCGCCGCAATGCCCGGCTTCACGAGGGGAACCACGACTTTCACAAGGGCCTGCCAGCGGTTGTACCCGTCGAGCATCGCCGACTGCTCGAGTTCGGGGGTGAGGTCCTGGAAATAGGAGCGCAGGATCCAGACGATGAGCGGCAGGGTGATGAGCTGGTAAACCCAGATCAGCCCGAGGTGGCGGTCGAAGAGGCCGATCTTCTGGTAAATCACGTAAACCGGGATGATGACCATCAGTTCCGGGGCGAAGCGGAAGGAAAGCAGCGTGAACAGCATGTCGTTCGCGCCCTTGAACTGGTAGCGGGCGAATGCGTAGGCCGCCGGAACCCCCACCAGCAACGAGACGGCGACGGCTCCGAAGGAGGCGATGAGGCTGTTCAGGAAATACTTCATGAACGGCACGGATTCGGTGGTGCTGGAGAGGCCAAGCACCGCCTTGTAGGAATCGAGCGTGGGATCGAACCTGAAGTAGGTGGTGAACAACTGGTCCTGTGACTTGAACGAGAGCATCAGGATCCAGATGATCGGGAAGAGGGCGAAGGCGAAGTAGGCGATGGTCAGGAGGTCGAGCCCGATGCCGCCGATGGAGCGGGGCCGGGCATCGGGATCCACGGCCGGGCCGCTGGCGGCGACCGCCATGCCCTGGGCCTCGGGAATCGCCTGCTGGTGGACCTGCTGGGACGGTTTGTCAGTCGCCATGATTACACCCCCGCGGCGCGGGCCTGCGCGCGGCCGAGCACCGAAATGAGCAGGCGGGTCGTGAGGTAGACGATCGCCCAGAGGATGACCATGTAGGTCTGGCCGGTCGAGAAGTTGCTGAAGGAGATGGCCTCCTGATAGGCCTTCGGCTGAATGGCGATGAGGGCATCGCCCGGTCCGCCCTGGGTGAGACCCCAGATCACATCGAAGACCTTCAGCGAGTCCATGAATCGGAAGATGACCGCGACCAGGATGTAGGGCGCGAGCATCGGGAGGGTCAGATTTCGGAAGGTAAACCACGGGCCAGCGCCCTCGACGGCAGCGGCCTCGAAGGGCGCGCTCGGGAGGGAGCGGAGTCCCGCCAGCACCAGCAGGGCGACGAAGGGCGTGTAGATCCAGACGTCGATCAGGATCACGCTGAACATCGCCATGGCGGGGGTGTCGGTCCAGGCGATGCCGCCAAGACCGATGGGCTTGAGGATGTAGTTGAGGATGCCGACCGAGGGCTGCATCATCAGGCGCCACATGATGGTGGCGATGATGGGCGCGATCATCAGCGGCAGGATAAGGAAGCGCTCGAGGAAACTGCTGACCTTCGAATTGCGGGCCAGCAGCAGGGCGACTCCCACCCCGAGCAGGGTTTCCACCGCGGTCGCGCCGATGGCGAACTTTGCGGTGACCCAGGCGGCGTGCCAGAAGTCATTGTCGGTGAGGATGCGCTGGTAGTTGCGGAAGCCGACGAACTCGGGATTCGGCCGGGTGGCCTTGAGGTTCTGAAACGAGTAGATGACGCCCTGCACGAAGGGGTAGAGGATGCCGATGGTCAGCAGCAGGGCGGGAAGGACGAGGAAGTAGGGCCGCCACGCGCGGCGGGCCGGGGAGACGTATCCGTCCTGCTCGCTGCCGGGCGGATTTGCGGTTGCGACGCTCATCGGCGAAGCCTCAGGTGGGGTGAGTCGACGGGACGTAGGACCGCGTCATCCGGAGGATGAACGATGCCGCGGCCCGGCCGGGCCGGACCGCGGCAGGCCGCCGGGGAACCCCCGGGAGGGTTCCCCGGCAGATGGGCGTTACTCCGCCGCGTTGACGATGTCGCCGACGAGGGCGTCCAGCGTCTCCTTGGCATTCGCGCCGCCGTAGATCTCCTGGAGCGAACCGGCCCAGAGGGTGGTCGCGTCGAAGAAGGTCGGCTGCGGGGTGAAGAGGATCTTGGTGTCCTGGATGATGGCGTTGAAGGTCTCGAGGTAGTTCTTGTTGTTGGCCATCTTCGCCTGGAACTCGGCGTTCTCGACAACCGAGGCGCGGACCGGGTTGACCATGTTGCCCTCGATGGCGGCCATGGTCAGGTGATCCTTGCCGGTGGCCCACTGCAGGAAGAGCCAGGCCGCGCTCTTGTTCTGCGACTTGGCGTTCATGCCGAGGGACCAGATCCACTGGTTGGTGAGCAGGGAGCCATCCGGGCCCTTCGGGCCGGGGTGCCAGGCGAACTTGCCTGCGTTGGCGCTGCCGCCTTCCTGGTTCTGGAAGTAGCCGAGGATGTCGGCGTCGTAGATCATGGCCGCCTTGCCGGCGCCGAGGTCGGTGCCGACTTCGTACCAGAAGTAGTTCGTCCAGTTCGCCGGGCCGGACTCCTTCATCATCTTGGCCCACTTCTCGTGGAAGGCGACCGAGACGTCGGAGTTCATCACCGGGACGAGCGCGTCGCCCTGGAGCTCGAAGTCCTTGCCGCCCTCGCGGGAGTACTGGGTCATGAAGCCCGGGTGGATGGTGGCCCACTGGCGGGAGCCGCGGGTGGCGATGCCGTACATGTCGGCGAAGCCGGCGCCCGGGGCCTTCTCGGTCAGGGTGGCGGCGAGCGCGACCAGGTCGTCCATGGTCTCGGCCGGCGCGACGCCGAGCTTGTCGAAGACCTCGGTGTTGTAGATGATCGTGTTGGCCTCGAAGCCCCAGGGCAGGGCGTACTGGCCGCCGCCGCCGAGCGGCTCGCCGACCTTCAGCGACCAGTTGTCGGCCGTGCGAAGGTTCTCGTAGATGTCATCCCAGGCGTACTCGGGGTTGGTCGCCGAGGGGTTTTCGATCCACGGCTTCATGTCCTCGAGCCAGCCCGGAGGGCCGTACTGCCAGACCATGTAGGCGCCGAGCATGAACACGTCGTAGGTGCCCTGGCCGGACTGCAGGTCCACGGTCAGTTTGTCGAAGTAGTTGTTCTCGGGGAACTCGTCGTATTCGACGGTGATGCCGGTCAGGTCGGTGAACGCCTGCAGATCGGCCTTCAGGGCGTCGGTGTACGGGTGGACGTTGAGGAGGGCCTTGATTTTCTTGCCATCCTCGCGCTTCCAGTTGAAGTCGCCGGTGATGTCGGCGGCGGCGCTGTCCTGGGCGGCCGCGACCGGGCCCAGCGGCAGCTTGCTGGCGAATGCGGCGGCGCCGAATCCGGCGGCCGTGCCGATGACTCCGCGGCGCGAGCGGCGCGCGGTCAGCGCATCCATCCAGAGCGGACGATTGGAACGGGACATGCCTCGGTCTCCCTTCTGCTCCTGACCGCGACCACCGTGGTCAGCGGCCCTGCGACGAACAGACCCTCAGGACCGGACCCGATCCTGCACCGGACCGGTCCTTCATCACGCGATGCGTGTGACGTTCACATCCTATCAATACAACCGTAGCCCGTGCAACACCCCAGTTCGCGGCGCGTTTCGCGCCGCGAGGACCCGAACCCGCGCCGTCAGGTGATATGATGGCGGCGAAGGCAACGATGGCCGATGTGAAGATCACGCTCAGAGATGATCGCGATCTCACCATGGAATGCCCCGGAGCGGCGATGGCGCGCGCGGACACTGGCACCACCAACGGATTCGTCACCCGTTCCCGTTCCGACATCCAGCCGGAGGAGCGGCGGGACCGGATCGCCGCGTCCGTGCTTTCGCAGGATGTCGTGATCGCCCGGGACCTTGCCGCCGAGTTCGGTGTCAGCCTGATGACCATCCACCGCGACCTCGACGAACTCGAGGCGCGCGGCATCCTCCGCAAGACGCGCGGCGGCGCGACCGCCCAGCCGTCGAGCCTGTTCGAGAGCAGCGTCTTCTACCGGGCAGGCGCGAAACGGGCCGAGAAGCAGGCCATCTCCCGCCACGCCGTCGGGCTCATCGAGAGCGGGCAGGCCGTGATGCTCTCCGACGCCACCACCATGTTGCCGCTGGTCGATCTGCTGCCGGACCTCGCGCCGCTGACGGTGATCGCGAATTTCCTGCCGACCATTGCAGCCCTCAAGGGGCGCGAAGGCATCCGGCTGATCTCCCTCGGCGGCGAGTACTCGCCAAGCCACGACTCCTTCGTCGGCATTCTCTGCGAGGGCGCGATCGCGTCGGTCCGGGCCGACATCTGTTTCATCTCCGTCTCGGCGGTCTCCGGCGGGTACGCCTACCACCAGGAACAGGAGATCGTGTCGGTCATGCGGGCGATGCTCCGCTCCTCGTCGCGCAAGGTGTTGCTGATCGATCACAGCAAGCTTGGCAAGACGGCGCTGCACCGTGTCGCGCCGCTCCAGGATTTCGATCTGATCGTCGTGGATTCCGGGGTGGATGAGGCTGGCCTGCGCGAATTGCGCGATGCCCGCACCCCGTTCGAGATCGCCCCGGTGGACGGCGGCGACTGAAAAGGAGAGCGCGGCTTGCCGGCCGCGGTCCCGTTGGAGTTGCATCGGATGACTGGATTGACTGGGCGCGTTGTACTGGCCGGGACCGTTTTCGACATGGACGGGGTGTTGGTCGAGTCCGAGCATCTCTGGGAAGAGAACTGGCGCGCGGTCGCCGCCGCGAACGGCTACGACTGGCAGCACGAGGACACGCTGACCTGCCAGGGGATGAGCGTGCCCGAGTGGTCCGGGTATCTCGGGGGCAAGATCGGCCGTGTGGACCATGTGAACGTGGCGAACGAGGTGATCGACCGGATGATCGCCGCGCTGCACGCCGGCGAGATCGAGATGCTGCCCGGCTCGGCCGACATGGTGAAGGCGGCAGCGGCCCGCGGTCCGGTCGCGGTGGCCTCCTCCGCGCCGCGGCGGTTGATCGGCGCGGTGCTGGAGGCGACCGACCTGATGCCGCACTTCTCGGCATGGGTCTCCAGCGAGGAGGTGCCGCGCGGCAAGCCCTCGCCGGATGTCTACGAGGAGGCGGCTCGGCGGCTCGGACTGCACCCGCGGGAGTGCGCCGGGGTGGAGGATTCCAGCAACGGCATCCGCGCCGCCGCTGCCGCGGGACTGACGGTGATCGGCCTGCCAAACCCGGTCTACCCGCCCAAGCCCGACGCCATCGCCCTGTGCGACGCCATCGCCGGTTCCCCGGACGAAGCGCGGGCGCTGCTGGTCGAGCGGCTCGGCGCGGTTCGCGGCTGAGGGACAGGGTGCGCGCTCCGGGCGCGCCAGATCCCGCCAGAACCGCTCCCGCCCCGTGCCGCGACGGGGTAGCATGACCGCTCACAGGCGCGGCGGG
>CAIPGK010000083.1 GCA_903864575.1 uncultured Chloroflexota bacterium | reverse complement strand
TCGCGGATGAGGCCGAGACGAATCCCGAGTTCGTGCAGGGCGCGCCCTACACCACGGAGTTCAAGCGCCTCGACGAGGCGGGAGCGAACCGCAACCTCAATCTCGTCTGGAAGCCGGTCGTCGTGGCCGAGGCCGTCGCCGCCGACTGACGAGGCATGGCGTCTGCCAATCCGACAGGTGAACGCGGGGCGACCGGAAATGGCCGCCCCGCTTCGCATGTCCTGGCCATTTCGTGTGGTGGCGCGGGGAGTGGCAGGCCGCACGGATTACCCGGCGGAAGCAATAGCCAGCGTGGCCTCGGCTTCGAGGCCATTCGGTGGCCACGGGGTTCCGGACCTGAAGTCCTCGATCCGGACAATCAGCAACGCCCGCTTCGGTTCGCGCATGAAGATGCCGTCGCTGTCGTTGCGGGTGCGTTCGCCATTGTTGCGGGAGTCGTAGGGCGGCATGGCATAGATGCGATCGGTGAGGGTGTCGTCGAGAAAGAGCTGGCCGACAAACAGCGGGATCCCGCCCGTCACCGCGCCGTTCTCCTCGGTCGCTCCCGTGCGGGCCATGACGTGCAGATGCGGCGTGCGTCCGGGATACCAGCCGGGGTAGAGCGTCTCGAACACCGCCTTGCCATCCGCGCCAGTGAGTTGAACGCCCCGCATGAAAATCCCGTCACTGCCGTCGACGCCGGAGTAGCTGCCCTCCGCGTCGCAGTGCCAGAGATCGACGGCGACGTTGGCGATCGGGGCGCAGCCGTCGAGCGAGGTGATCCGCAGCGCAAGCGTGAGCGGCACGCCGGGGCGTCCTTCGGTGATGTCGCGGCGGATGGGCATCCCGTCGAGGAAATAGGGACCCGTCGACATCATTGGCGTTTCGAGGCAGGCGGCGGGGGTCGCTGGCGCGGCGGGCGTGGCCGTCCGCGCGGCGGCGCACCGGATGCCGGCCGCGGGAAGCACGGCAAGCGCGGCCGAAGACCGGAGCAGCTGGCGTCGGGTGGCTGATGCGGGGCGAACGGTCATCGGTTGCTCCTTGATCGAGGGGCGGCGAGGGTCGCGCCGGATTCATGCCCCGAGATTGGGCAGCACTTCGGCCCGGAAGCCCCAGAGGCCGACAAGGACCAGCAGCGCCCCAGCCGCGCGGGTCAGCAGGACATGATGGCGCACGATCCACCGGGTGAACGCGCGTTGCAGCGGCGCGGCTGCGACGGCAAGGAGCACCAGCGGCCAGCCGAACCCGATCCCGAAGGCGAGGAACCACGCGAGACTCCCCGCAACCGACCTGGCGCTTCCTGCCCCGAGCATGAAGGCCGAGATGATCACCGGCCCGGTGCAGGGCAGCGTCACCGGGGCCAGCAGCGCGCCGTAGACGAACGCAGCGACGAGCGGGCGCGTTGGAGAGGGCATGCTTGCGGTCGCGATCCCGGCAAAGGGATTGCGCCCACACAGCATTGCGATCCCGAGGGCGACGACCGCGATGTAGACGGCCGGGAGCAGGGCGGGCATGACCGCATCGAAGCCCCGGCCAACCGCGAACAGGACCGCGCCGAGGAGCATCATGGCAGCCAGCACCCCGGCCAGCACCGCCAGCCCAAGCAGGGCGGCGTACTGGACGGGCCGCTCGCCCTGCTCGTCCGGCGCGGAGCCTGCGAGGAAGGCGAGCAGCCCGGGGTAGAGCGGAAGCAGACAGACGTTCGTCAGGATCGAGGCGTTCCCGAGCAGGAAAGCCTGGACCAGATCGCTCACGGGGTTTCCTCGACGAGTGCGGTCAGTTCCTTCGCGATTTCGTCAGGTTCCTGCTTGCCGGAATAGAGCGTGCTGACGGTGCGGTCGGGGGTGATGGTGAAGTGCGGCATGAACGGGGGGATGAGCGCTTCCCGGCCGAACTGCTCGACGATGGCGCGCTGGTACTCCTCAGGCATCACCGCGTAGATGAAGGGGAAGCCGTTCTGGTCGGCGTAGGCCTGCAATGCCGACGGCTGGATGCCGGTCTCCATGCTGAGACCGACAAGAACGAGGTTTTTGCGAACGTCATCGGGAAGGGAGGCGACCGCCTCCGTCACGCGGACCAACTGCCCGCGACAGGTCGTTCACCAGGTGGCCATCGGGTGGACGAAGACCGCCTTCGGCGCGAACTGCGCGAGGGTGAAGGTCTCGCCCGAGCAGGCGTCGGTTAGCGGGGCTGCGTACCAGGCGGCGAGCGTGGCGTCCATCCGGGTGGCCGCGGGCGTCGCCGCTGGCGCGGGCGTCGCGAGCGAGGCCGGGAGGATGCACGAAGCCGCTTCCGGGGTCTCCTGCATGGGCGAAGGCGCGGCGACTGTGAACGAGGATGCCGCGCCAAGGGCGACCGCGGCAATGATCGTGGGAACGGGTTTCATCGGGGGTTTCCTCCGCATTGAGAAATCGAACGTGTGGGGAGGGTACGTCAACCGCGCTGTTGGGTCGGTCGCGCATGATGCGCAGGATGCATTTCCGGAGGGTCCGGATGGTCGGGCTCTCCAGGGCCGCGAGCGGAGACCTCAACCCAACCCCGCTCACTTCGCGACGGGCCGCGGGCTGATCGCGCCGGCGTTGCGGCTGACAGAGCTGGAGCCTCCCTTCACCCGCCGCGGCAGGAGCAGCGGCCCGGGGGTGTGGGCGCCGGTGACAATGCCGGTTCAGCTGGAGGGGATTTCGGCGTGACGAATTCCGCTACCGGTAGCTTGCGGCCTGCAGTTCGAACAGTTCGGCATAGCGGCCGTTCTCGAGCATCAGTTCATCGTGGGTTCCCTGCTCGATCAGGCGGCCGTGCTCCAGCACGAGAATGCGGTCGGCCATGCGAACGGTGGAGAAGCGGTGCGAGATGTAGAGCGCCATTCGGCCCCTTGTAAGGGTGTTGAGTCGGGTGAAGAGGTCGTGTTCGGCGCGGGCGTCGAGGGCGGCGGTCGGCTCGTCGAGGATGAGGATTTCGGCGTCCTTCGCGTCGCGCATGAAGGCGCGGGCGAGGGCGATCTTCTGCCACTCGCCCCCGGAAAGCTGGTGGCCGCCTTCGAACTGCTTGCCAAGGGTGGTCTGCAGGCCTTTCGGGAGACTTGAGATGACCGACTCCGCGCCCGCCTCGATGGTGGCGCGAGCGAGGCTCGCTTCGTCGGCGGCGCGGTCGACGTCGCCGACGCCGATGTTCTCGGCGGCGCTGAGCTGGAATGTCGCGTAGTCCTGGAACATGACCGCGAAGCAGCGGCGAAGGTCGGCCGGGTCGTAGTCGCGGATGTCGTGGCCGTCGATGAAGATCGCGCCGGAGTCGGGGTCGTAGAGGCGGCCGAGCAGCTTGACGATGGTGGACTTGCCCGCGCCATTCCGCCCGACGAGCGCGACCGTTTCGCCGGGGTCGATGGTGAAGCTCACCCGGTCGAGGGCGAGTTCGTCGCGGCCTGGATACTGGTAGGTGACGTCGCGGAACTCGATGCCTTGTGTGAAGGGTCGCGAAATCGGAACCGGGTTGGCGGGCGCGGCAATGGACGGTCTGCGGTCGAGGAGATCATAGAGCGTGCCAAGGTAGAGGCCGTGCTCGTAGATGCCCTGGATGCCGCCGAGGATGCCCTGGAACGCGCCGCCAACCTGCGTGGCCGCTCCGGTGAAGACGGTGAGTTGACCCAGCGAGATCGCGCCCGCGACGGCTTTCAGCGCCACATACAGGTAGGTTGCGGATGAGGCGAGGGTGGTCAGCGCGCTCCAGGCGAAGCCGCGCCAATACCGCTTGAGCAGGAGATCGCGGGTGGCGGCGTAGTACTCGTCGGCGATGCCGCGGAAGCGGTCGATGAAATAGTCGCCGAGGGTGAAGAGCTTGATCTCCTTGGCGAACTCGTCGGTGGTGAGCAAGCTGGTCAGGTAGTTCATCATGCGGCGCTGGGGCGACTGACGGCGCATCAGCTGGAAGCCCCACCAACCGTAGCGGGAGCCGGAGATGAAGGCGGGAATCGGCGCGACAAGGGCGAGGAGGGCGACGAACCACCCCAGCCCGAGCAGCAAGGCGAGCAGCGTCGCGAAGGTGACGACCGATCGCACCAGCCCGAAGAGCTGGGAGACCATCTGGACGGGGCGATTGGCCGACTCCTTCTGCGCCTGCTGCAACTGGTCGTAGTAGACGGCGTTTTCGAAGTCAGAAAGGTCGAGCGTCGCCGCGTGGGCCATGATCTTGAGGGGGACGTGGATGGCAAGCCCCTCCTGCAACAGCTGCTGGCAGACGGTGCCGAGGGTCTGCAAGAACTGGCTGGCGAGCAGCAGGCCGAATTGGGCCACTCCGAGCCAGATGACCCGCGTCACGAAGGGGTCGCGCATGTCCGCCGGGGCGGCGATGCCATCGGCCACCGCCTGGATCAGCGCGCCCGCCAGCCACACTTGCGCGGCCGGGGTCAGCGATTGCGCGAGCGTGGCGATGGCCAACCCGAGGGTCAGCTTCGGGCTGACCTCCCAGACGAGGTGAAAGACCTTGACCGTCGACCGCCAGGTGTCCCGGACCGCGGAACTGATGGACGCGCGATCGGGCTTCCACCATGGGCGCTTCGGCTCCGGTGGCGTTTCGCTGTCGGCGGAACCCTGCCCGCGCTGCGCGGCGATGGAGGCTTTCGACTTCTTGAGATGGGCGTGGGAGTGGGCGAATCCGTGTGGGTCAGACAAGCGAGGGGCATCCAGACGCGAAACGACGGTCCTGTACGCTCATGGATACCGTACACCTGCCGGCAAGGACAACTGGCCGTTTGGTCAGGTGGGTATTCAGGATCTCGGGTCGGGTACGAAAGGGTGGTCGCCTGGCGTCGATTCGCCCACAAGCGACCGGGTGTGCTGGTAGAGATCGAGCGTGACGTACAGGCCACCACGAACGAGGTCGGTCGCCAAGCCGAGGTGCTTGCTAGCGGGGTGTCCTCGAGGCGGATGCGAATCGTTCGGACTTCGACTGTATGCATTTCGCCCACAGGAATCCGACGGCGATTGGCATCGGGAGTGGCCTTAGCGGCCGTTCTCCGCCTCGATCAGAACCTGTCGATAGAGGTTGTCGCTCAGGTAAAAGCCATGCGCCCGCACTGCATCGAGCGAGGGCTGGAGTTCCGAGAGAAGACCCTCGCGATGCGCCTCGAGCAGAACCCCGACGGTTCCGATAACCGGCAGATTCTGCTCAAGGGCACAAGCCCGCGCCTGCCGGTCATCGAGAATGGCGCAACTTCCGGGCGTGATCGAGGCGAGGGCAATTACCGCGCGCTCGCCCCTCCCCAGCCCTGCCGCGCATGGCGGCGGCGTTCCGTTCGCCTGGTGGTTCAGCATCCAGCCGGGGATCTGAGGAACGCTTCGCATCGACTCCTGCCGCACCGGATCCGGAACGATCAGGTGCTCGAATAGTTCACGAAGCACCTCGATCAGGTCGCACTGCCAGAGCACGATCAGTGAACTCGAGTCGATGATGCCGATATCCAGCGGTTTCAACGAGAAAGAATCTCGATGCTGAGCGCGCTGGCAAGGTCGAGAAAATCGGCCATATCCATATCGAGAAGCTCACAGGCCCGGCCTCGGGACAACTCACCCCGGCGGAACTGCTCGAGGACATATGCCTGCTCCATCGCTTCGGATGGCTTTTTTTCGTGTTCGACGAGATACGCGAGCACTTTGTCGTCGATTGCGATGTTGGGACTGCTCATGGCCGCGCTCCCGGTGAAGGAACAGATGCTGAATGAATGATAGACCCGGGCTAGGGGAAGTCCCAACGTGCCCGAGACTAGCCTGTAGTTGACGGACGCCGCTACCGGACGATGTTCACCAGCCGCCCCGGCACGTAGATGACCTTGCGCGGCTCGGTGCCGGCGAGGGCT
>CAIPGK010000082.1 GCA_903864575.1 uncultured Chloroflexota bacterium | reverse complement strand
GGGCCGGTCGACCGGGCGTGAATCTTGTCTTCCACGAGGTGGGCGAGCTTCAGCATATAGATGATGCCGACATTCACCGGGAGATCGAATTTCTCACCGGTTCGCCCGTCGTAGAGATCGACCTTGCCGTCTGCTGGCAAACCGGCGCGCTCGACCTCTTGCCACATTTCCGCTTCGTCCGCGCCGTCGAACACAGGAGTCGCCACCCGGTACCCGAGCCGGTCCGCGGCCCATCCGAGGTGCGTTTCGAACAACTGGCCGATGTTCATTCGGGAGACCTGGCCGAGCGGATTCAGGATGATGTCCACCGGCGTGCCGTCCGGCAGGTATGGCATGTCCTCGGCCGGGATCACCATCGAGATCACGCCCTTGTTGCCATGCCGGCCGGCCATCTTGTCGCCCGCCGAGATCTTCCGCTTCTGGGCAATGCTCACGCGCACCATCTCACTCACGCCCGATGGCAGCTCGTGATCAGGATTCTCGTCCCGCTTGAACGTCTTGATGTCGATGACCTTGCCGAACACGCCGTGGGGGACCCGCAGCGACGTGTCCTTCACCTCGCGCGCCTTCTCGCCGAAGATTGCGCGCAACAGTCGCTCCTCGGCGGAAAGCTCGGTCTCGCCACGGGGCGTCACCTTGCCGACGAGAATATCGTTCGGCTGAATCTTGGCGCCGATTCGGATGATGCCGTTCTCGTCGAGGTTCGCGAGACTCTCGTCGCCCACGTTCGGAATGTCGCGCGTAATTTCCTCCGGCCCGAGCTTCGTGTCGCGCGCCTCGGTCTCGTATTTCTCGATGTGGATCGACGTGAAGACGTCATCGCGGACGAGTCGCTCGCTGATGATGATCGAGTCCTCGAAGTCGCCGCCTTCCCATTGCATGAATGCCACGAGCACGTTCTGCCCGAGGGCAAGCTCGCCATTTTCGGTGGCGGACGAATCGGCGATCACGTCGTCAACCAGAACTCGGTCGCCTCGTCGAACGATTGGCCGCTGGTTGATGCAGGTGTCCTGATTGGACCGCAGGAACTTCTGAAGCCGGTAGGCATGCTCGCGACCGTCATCCTCCCGGATGACGATTTCCTCGGAACTCGCGGACACAACCTCCCCTTCATGGCGGGAGACCACGACCTGACCCGAATTCTTCGCCGCGATGAACTCCATGCCGGTACCGATGATCGGCGCCTGCGGCCGAAGCAACGGCACGGCCTGGCGCTGCATGTTCGATCCCATGAGCGCGCGGTTCTGGTCGTCATGCTCCAGGAACGGGATCAGCGCCGTCGAAACCGAGACCACCTGCTTCGGCGACACATCCATGTGGGTCACGAGCTCGACCGGCAGCTCCGGGTAGTCAACCTGCTCGCGAACCAGCGTGTGATGCCGGGCGATGACTTCCTGCTTCAGGAACCGGTTGTGTTCGTCGAGCGGCTCGTTCGCCTGGGCGATGAACGCTCGATCCTCCTTGTCGGCCGACAGGTAGTCGATGATCTCGGAGACGACCGGCTTGATATAGACGCGCTGGACGCTTGCCGCCTTGAGCCGCTCGATATCCTTCTTGCCGAGCACCGTGCCAGACTCGACCACCACATCGCCCGTCTCCGGACTCACCGCGTTGTCGCGCAGAACCTGACCCTCGAGCCCGATGACCGGCTCGTCGACGACGATGCTGGAAATGACGCGCCGGTACGGAGTTTCAATGAACCCGTATGGGTTGATCCGACCGTACGTCGCGAGCGACCCGATGAGTCCGATGTTCGGACCCTCCGGAGACTCGATCGGGCAGATCCGGCCATAGTGCGACGGGTGCACGTCCCGGACTTCGAAGCCCGCGCGGTCGCGGCTCAGACCTCCGGGGCCGAGGGCGGAAAGACGGCGCTTGTGGGTCAGTTCAGCCAGCGGGTTGGTCTGGTCCATGAACTGCGAAAGCTGGCTGCCTCCGAAGAACTCGCGGACCGCCGCCATCACCGGCTTGGTGCTGCTGATCAGCGAGCCCGGGGAGATGGTCTCGGGGTCGTGGATCATCATGCGTTCGCGGATCTGGCGCTCCATGCGCTGGAACCCGGTGCGGACGTGCATCTGGATCAACTCGCCCACCGCGCGGACGCGGCGATTGCCGAGGTGGTCGATGTCGTCCGCATGGCCGAGACCATTGGAGAGTCGGATCAACTCGCGAACAATCTCGACGAGGTCGTCCTTGGTGAGAATCCGGCTGTCGCCAACGGCCGCCGGCGGGTCGCCATGGTAGAGGCGCCCGTTCAACTTGAAGCGGCCGACCTTCGCAAGGTCATAGCGCCGTTCATTGAAAAAGAGCCCGTCGAGCAGATTCCGCGCGTTCTCTCGCGTCGGAGGGTCGCCCGGCCGAATTCGGCGGTAGAGCTCGATGAGCGCGTCCTCTCGGGTCTTCGTGTTCTCCTTGTCGATGGTGGTTGCAATGTACTGCCGGCTCGGGTTGTCATCGACGTCCGCGAAGAGCGCCATGAGCTCCTCATCGGATTCGATGCCGATGGCGCGCAGCAGAATGGTCACCGGCATCTTTCGCTTGCGGTCGACCTTCACCGAGATGACATCGCGGTTGGAGACCTCGAACTCGAGCCAGGCTCCGCGATTGGGAATCAGCTTGGCGGTCGCCAGGAGTTTGCCGGTGGAGGCGTCGGCGTCCCGATCGAAGTAGACGCCCGGGGACCGAACGAGCTGGGAGACGACCACGCGCTCGGCCCCGTTGATGATGAAGATGCCGTCCGCGGTCATCATCGGGAAATCGCCGATGTAGATGTCGCCGGTTTCCTTGATCTCTCCCGTCTCCTTGATCAGGAGCTTGGCGGAGATGCGCAGCGGCGCGGAATACGTGATGTCGCGCTCTCGGCAGTATTCCTCGACGATGCGCGGATCGCGCTTGGCGCGCTCCTGCAACTCGCCTTTCGGCAGCCGGGTCCACGGCTCGTCGAAGCGGTGGTCGAAGAACTCCAACCGGTACTTTTCATGGTTGTCGGTGATTGGCGAGAACTCCCGGAGCAGTTCGCCCAGGCCCTCGCGCAGGAACCATTCGAAAGAATCGAGCTGAACCTCCACAAGATTCGGCATCTCCCACACCGTGGGGATGCTCGAAAAGGACTTGCGGTTCCTCCCCTGATTGGAAACGACCTTGTTCCTGCTCTGCCGAGCAAAGGCCGCCTCGTCAACGCCAATTCCGCGAGTCGTCGCGATAACCACAGGCTCGAACCCTCCAGGATTGGCGCGCGCCGATCGCCCGGCTTCGCGCCCGCGCCGGGTTTCCCCGGCCCTTCGTTCAACACAATGCGGCCGGCCCGCGGACGCCACTCCCACGGAAAACGGCCTTGGTCAATTCACCTATCCGGCAAACAGCAAACCGGGAGGGCAGAACGCTCCCCTCCCGAAACCTTCGTTGCTGCCCATGCTGGTCCGCACGTCCCGCCCAGCAGTTGTGTCGTCCTTGGTCGCTACGCCTGCAGGCGCAATCCGCCCTTTTGGCTGAACGGGAATGATACGCGCGCCATGCATGGGTTGTCAATTCAGTTTGCGCACAAAAAAGCGCCCCCACCGGATTCCTCCGGCGGGGGCGCTGAATCTCCGTGCCCGGTTTAGGCCGACGGAGTGGCCTCCGCATCGCCCGCGGCCTCGGCCGGAGTCGGCTCGGCGCCGGTGAGCGCGTAGGTGCTGCAGTCGGCGACGTAGAGCGCCTGCTGCGCCTCCTCGGTCTCGAGGTTGTCGCGGGTGACGATCGTCGCGCCCGTGACGTACTTCTTCGGATCGACCGAGCCGGTGCTCAGGTAGTCGTGGAGCAGCTGGATCGCGACTTCGCCGATCTCGCCCGGGTGCTGGGCGATCAGCATGTCCACGACCTCGCTCTTGAGGTCCTGGACCTGCTGCGGACCGGCATCGAAGCCGACGATCTTGACCACGCCGGTCTTGCCCTGCTCCCGGACGCCTGCCGCTGCGCCCTGCGCCGAGAACAGGTTGGTGCCGAAGACGCCGTTCAAGTCCGGGTCGCTCTGGAGCTTCGCGGAAACGATCGCGGCCGCCTTGTTGGCGTCGTTGTCGCAGAACTCCTCGCCCACGAACGCGATGTCCGGGTACTTGGCAATCTCTTCCTTGAACCCGGCGCCTCGCTGATCGGTGGTGGAGATGCCCGGCTTGGTGTTGATCACCATCACCTTGCCCTTGCCGCCAAGCGCCTCGGCGAGGCCCCGCGCTGCAAGGCGACCACCCTCGGTGTTGTCGGTGGAGACATCGGCGATCTGAATGTCGCTGTCGATGCTGGTGTCCACGCAGAGCACCGGGATGCCGGCGTCGATCGCGGCCTGGATCGGAGCGATCATGCCCTTGACGTCATTCGGGGCCATCATGATGGCGTCCGGCTTGGTCTGGATGACCGCGTTCAGGATCGGCGTCTGCAGGGTCTGGTCGAACTGCTCCGGCCCCTGCGTCTCGACCGTCATCCCAAGTTCCTTCGCCTTGGCCTGCGCGCCGCAGTCCATTGTGATGTAGAAGTTGTCGCCGATCACGCCCTGGATGAAAGCGATCTTGTACGGCTTGTCTTCCGCGCCAACGCTCACGCGCGGCGCGCCGAAGATGGTCACCCCGACCATCGCGCCTGCGCCGGCCTTGAGCATGGTGCGGCGGGTAACGCCAGTGTTCCCGGTCATTCCGTTCTCCTTGTGCGAGCCCCCGCGCCAACCGTGGCGAAGTCCATCAGGCTCGTGTGCGGAGGGTACCCTTTACCACGCGCAACGTGCAATCGATGCCGCGCTACAAACGCTCTTCCGCCCTGCGCCGCCGCTGGTCAAGCCAGACCGCGACGATCAGCACGACACCCACCGCAACGTTTTGCCAGAACGACTGCACTCCCGTGATGACCAGTCCGTTCCGCAGCACCACCGGGATAAAGGCGCCGATCACCGATCCGCCGATGGTCCCGATCCCGCC
>CAIPGK010000081.1 GCA_903864575.1 uncultured Chloroflexota bacterium | reverse complement strand
GCCCCGGTGTGTCCTGCACTCGCAGGGTCCGATCGCCGACGCCGAGGTTCGGGTCCTCGCTGGCCCGGGTGCCACCGAGATCGTGAGAGCTTCCCGCCCCGGTGAAATATGGGCCGCGCCATGTCTCGGCGGCTCCCATCGCACGGAGAATCTCCTCGCTTTTTCGGCCGAAGAAATCGCCCTGGCGCAGTTCGTTCGGCTGCATCTGGTAGGTCACCCGGAGGAGCGGCAGACCCAGCCCGCTGCGGTCACGCAGATGGGGGTGAATGTCGAGGTAGTTCTGGTGGTAGGAGAGGTTTTCCGGCTGGCAACGAACCACGCCGAGATGCTGCCACTCTTTCAGGTGCCGCTTGTACTCGGCGCCCCAGCGCGGCACCCGCGTCGGCAGCGACTCCCGCGCGATCTGCAACGGCAGGAACTGGTTTTCCGCTCCCAGAGTGCCGCCGCCGACGAAGCCGTGCGGCACGCTGTCGAACTCCTCGGAGCAGAGGTCGTCCATCACCACCGCCTGCGCCGCCGGGCCGGTGTGCCGATTGAACACGGTGTCCGGGAAGAACCCATCGACGTGGGTGAACATCTTCACCATGTAGTGCTTCCCGAGGTGTCCGGTGTTGTTGCCCAGACCATCCGGGTGCTTCGCGTCAGCGGAGAGGAACAGCAGACGCACGTTCTCGAGGGTATACGCAGACAGGATGACGGTGTCGGCCTCCTGGATCTTCGGTTCGCCATTCGGGTCGACATACTCGACGCCCCGCGCCCGCCCATCGGCATCCGTGACGATCCGGACAACCCGGCAGTGGGTCCGCAGGTCGAAGTTGCCGGTCTCGAGGGCCTGTGGCACCGAGGTCAGCGCCGGGTGCCACTTGTCGCCGCGCCACGACCCGAAGCCATTGTTCCAGGCCGTATAGGTCATCTCCGGCCAGCCGTCGTACTCCCGCGAGGTCATTCCGACCGGCACCATGTGCGGGTGGTATCCCATGTCGCGGGTGGCATTACTGAAGATCTCGCCCATGCGGAACGGACGCAATGGCGGCAGCGGAGCGTCCTTGCTGCGCCACGGGAACGGGTTGCCCTCGCCGCGGGTGACGGAGGCGATCCATTCGGCCTCGCAGAAATGCGGCTCAAGTTCGTCGTACGTGACCGGCCAGTCGATGGTGGTGGCGTCGGCGGGGAAGACATCCCTGCCGTGGCGCTCCTCGAACCACGAGCGGAGCCGCATATGGTGCGGGTGGAACCGGCGCAGCCAACCACCATAATGGATGACCGAGCCACCGACGCCGTTCATCATCCGGCCGAGCGAAAAGGTCAGTTCGGTGTCCGGTTCGCCGTCGGCGGTGCGCCAGCGGGGAATCTCGCTCATGAACTTCTCGCCGTACTCCTGCCGGCAGTAGTAGGTCGCGCCGAGTTCGTCGGGGCTGAAATCCTTCGGCAGCCAGTACGGTCCTGCCTCGAGCCCGACGACCTTCCGCCCGGCCTCGCACAGCATCGGGGCGATGATGCCGCCCATGGCGCCGACGCCGACCATAACCACATCGACCTTCTTCGCAGGCGGCGCGGCTCCACGCTGCGGGTCGTAACCCGGCACTTCGTAACCCCGGGGCGGCGTGCCCAGCACATACCCGACATCGGCGAGCGACTGGATTTCTCCGCCCTTAGTGACAGGCTCGGCGCTAAGGTTTTCCTCAGCGGAGTTGTCCAGCCAGACACCGGGATGTCCCATCACCCGCCAGCCGGACTTGTCATGGTTCCCGCCGTGCAGCGGGTCGGCAAAGAGCCCTTCCTGCAAGTGAGCCCGGATCATCTCGAAGAACGGGACCTGCGCCGGAACCTGCCAGCCATCGACGGCGCCCTGCTCGAGGTCGCCAAGCAGCGCATCCTGCTCCTTCGCCGATCCGTCCGCGAACGCGGAGCCCCAGCGCGCCATCGCCGCACGATCGAGCGCATCGAGACCCAAACGATAGGTCTCCCGCCTCGCGGACAGATAGCCCGACAGTTGCAGATCGACGTAGTCGACCGCGCCGATCTCGATCGCGCCCGGACCGTTGTCATCCGCTGGAAACATTCGCTCGAAGGCGGCAGTCAACGCGCGAGCCTCACCCGCTGTCAGCGACAACATCCCGTTACCCTCCGATGCCCGCCCGCGTTGACGTCCCGCGACGCCGGGTGGCGGCCTGTAGTTCAAGATTCATCGGCTCCGGCCGGAACAGCCGGGCGTCCATTTCTACGAGATCCCGGCTGACCTTCAACGGGATCGCCACCTTACCGAGAACATCGCGTTCCAGGTCCACACCCGGCGCAATCTCGGTCACGGTCAACCCGTCATCGAGGAGCCTGATGACGCAGCGCTCGGTCACGTAGGTAACGTTCTGACCGCGCTCGCGGGCCATGTAGCCGCTGAAGGTGACGTGTTCCACTTCGGGCACGAATTTGGCGAGTTTGCCGTCCTGCCGGATGTTCAGCCTGCCATCCTCGATGGCGAAATCGAGCCGTCCTGCCGTGAGGTATCCGGAAAAGACGATGTTCCGGGCATTCGCCGTGATGTCGATGAACCCGCCTGCTCCAGCCGTCACGTGCGTCTTTGCAGCCAGCCGCGACACGTTCACGCTGCCGTCCGCGCCGACCTGCAGGAATGAGAGCATCGAGCGGTCGAACCCGCCACCCTGGAAATAGGCGAACTGCATCGGGGAGGGCATGTACGCCTGCGCGTTGGCGGCGCAGCCGAAGGCGAAGCCCAGCAGCGGCATCCCGCCAACCGCCCCCTGCTCGATCACCCACGTCACCTGCTCGTCGATCCCCTCCTCCAGCAGCACCCGTGGCACCAGCGCGGAGATGCCGAAGCCGAGATTGACAGCCTCCCCATCGCGCAATTCCATCGCCGCGCGACGGGCAATGATCTTGTCGGGCCCGAACCCGGGGATCTCGAAATCGCTCTTCGGGGTCCTGATTTCGCCGCTGATGGCTGGATCGTGGGGGGTCTCGGTCGTCTGCATCTGGTCGGGCGCGAGCACGACGTAATCCACCATCGTTGACGGCACGCGCACCTGGTGGGGAGGGATCGACCCGGCCGCCGTCAACCGCTTGACCTGCGCGATGACGACCCCGCCGTTGTTCCGCGCCGAAAGCGCCTGATCGAGCGCGCCCAGATAGGCGCCCTCATGCTCGTAGGAGAGGTTGCCGCGCTCGTCCGCGGTGGTCGCCCGGATGATGGCGACGTCGGGTTGGATTGCCCGGAAGTAGAGCCACTCCTGGCCATCGAACTCGACCAGATCGACGATCTGCTCGCGGGTGGCGTCGTTCATTCGGCCGCCCTGCCTGCGAGGGTCGACGAACGTGTCCAATCCGACCTTGGTGAGCACGCCGGGACGTTTCGCCGCGGCATCGGCATGCATGTGAAAGAGGATGCCGCTGGGGAGGTTGTACGCCTCCACCTCTCCCCGGTCGATCATCTGCCAGATGAGTGGCGGCTCCATCGAGGACGGGCCGCTTGGGTAGCTGCCCGCAATCACGCGCTTGAGCAGACCGACGCGCGCGATGTGGTCGATTCCCTTCACCCCGTACATGTCGCCTGCCGCGATCGGGTGGAGCGTCGTGAGCCCGCGCGGCGCGCCCTCGGCGGCGAAGCGCTCCCCGATGGCTTTGAGCATCGCGTCCGGGCAGCCGAGCGCTGAGGAGGAACTGACCGTGACCGTCGCGCCGTCCGGGACGAGACGGGCGGCCTCCTCCAGCGAAATGAGTTTCGATCTCTGGGCCTGCATGGCGTCCTAGACTCCGTAGTCGACTGCGACCGCTCGGCCCTCGGCGGCGGATTGCCGCACCGCGAGCGCGACCGCCAGCGATTTCACCCCATCCAATCCGGTAGCCGCGGGGCGTCCCGTTCCCTGCGCGGCCGCATTGAACGCAGCGACTGATCGCTCGTAGAGATTGTCCGGCGCAAACTCGACGATTTCCTCGACACCGTCCCGTCGCAACACGATGGTCCCGATCGGCCGCTGGGTCATGACATCCCGCGCGAGGATGCTTCCCTCCTCGCCGTGGAACTCGATGCCGGTTCCGCCATGGCGAATGGTGAAGGCATCGTGGAACTGGGCCAGCACGCCGTTGTCGAAGCGCATGACGCCCATCACGGCATCCTCCAGACCGCCGCTCGCCATTCCCTGCGATGCGGTCATGGCGGTCACCTCCGTCACATCGGCATCGCCGAGGGCGAACCTCAGGGTATCGGTGTCGTGCACCGTAATGTCGAGGATGACGCCGCCGCCAGCCTCCGGCCGTTCGATGCGCCAGCCCTGCAAATGCGGGGGCAGGAAGACCGCATGGAACACCCGTGCTGCGAGCGGCCTGCCGATGGCGCCATCCTGGATCAAGCGCCTGATCGCCCGGTGGCTTGCGGCATTGCGCAGGTGGTGGTTGGTGCCCATTGCGACGCCAGCAGCCTCGCATGCCGCGACCATCTCCCGCGCTTCGGCCACACTCAGGGCCAGCGGCTTCTCGCACAGGACATGCTTTCCCGCCCGCGCTGCCGCCATCGCCTGGGCGAAGTGCTGCTCGTTGGTGGTGGAGATGTATACGCAATCGACATCGGGGTCGGACACGAGCGCATCGAGCGACGCATGTGCCCTCGGCACGCCATTGGCGGCGGCATAGTCGGCCACGCGGGCCGGATCGCTCCCGGTAACGGCGACGACCCGGCTGTCCGACTTCGCCTCGATCGCAGGGATCATCCATTCTCGCGCGATGGTGCTCGCGCCAACAACTCCCCAGCCGAGCATGAACCACTCCTCTCCCGGCGCGGCCACGACGCCGTGCCAGTGGATCATAGCAAGCCCCGCCGGGAGGTCGGCCCATCTGCCCGGAGCCCCTGCCTGGACATGGGTTTTTGCGCTACTGCTACCGCTACTTCTGCCGCTACTGGTAGATGATGACGTCCGGGCTCGGCGTCAGCGCCAGCACCTCGGCAGGGGTCATCAACGGCGTGTCCTGCTTGAAGAAGAGCTTCAACCCCGCAAAGCCGACCGGTTCATCCCGGACGAGGAAGTTGAAGACCGCGATCTTCACCTCCGGCTTCCCGTAGCCATCCGCATCGATCACCAGTTGCACGCCGGGAATCTGCCCGAGGGTCATCTTGTTGCCGATCATCTCCTCTTCGAACTGATGGACGATCAGGAGTTTCGGCGGCAAGCCGTTGGCCTGAACGATGTTCGCCAATTCCCGCTGTGCGTATTGGACGCCGCTGGCGTCGATGGACCCGATCGTCTCGCCGGGAATCTCTCCCTCGGCCATTGAGAACTCGGGGTCGATGGCGAGATGGACATTGGGCCGCTCCAGCAAGGGCCGCACCTTCTCGAACTCCTCGGCCACCGTGCCGCGCCCGATCTGGAGGTCGAGGATGACGATCGCGCCCCTTACCTCCGCGAATTCGACGTACCGCCTCAGCGATCGCGTGTCGGTGTCCAGCACGTAGGTTCCATCCGACCCCGGCGAACGCTGGGCAACGGTTGCGATCAACTCGAAAGCAGGGATCACGGGCCGCGACGGGTCCACCGCCTCGTAGGCCTTCGCCTGCTCGACCATCTGGGCAAGCGTTTCCTCCATCGCATACTCGCCAATGATGCCCATGTTGTCGTCGTGAGGATGGCCGTAATAGGCAAGGATCCTGTTCGCCGGGAGCAGGCCGCCGGGTTGCTCGACAGGCTGCTGCGGCGTCGCCGGGATGGCAATCGCCGGGACGGTCGCAGTCGGCAGAGCCGGCGGCGTGAGTGTCGGCAGTACTGGCGCGGTCGGCGACGGCGCGAGGGCGACGACTTGCGAGGCAGGAGTGATCGCAACCATCTCTGCCGGCCCCCCGCGCCGTGAGCCAGCGGCAAAGACAGCGATGGCG
>CAIPGK010000080.1 GCA_903864575.1 uncultured Chloroflexota bacterium | reverse complement strand
GCTGTCCGCCCCGAGGATCCCTGCCGTTGCCACTTCCGTCGGAATGTTCGCAATCCGTTCGGCGACAACGCCAATGAAGCATCCCGCCTCGGGCCGCATGGCCTCCAGCGGGACTCGTCATTCAGGCCGTCATTGATTCCGGCTCCCGGTGCTCCCGGCTACCCCTCGATGTCCACCGTCGCCACCGCGTACGGCAGCAGCGCCAGCGATCCCGCCTCCTCGCGGGAAAGCGGCGCCCACCCGGCGCGGAACCGGGAAGGATCGGATGCCGCGACCGGGAAGGTCGTCTCATCCAGCACGCGTATGCGCGCGGTTCCAGTGGCGGGAAGGTCGAGCTTCGCCATGAGCGCCTCACCGGTAAGATTTGCCAGCACGACCCGCATCCTGCCGCCCTGCCGCGCCGCGAACCCGCCCAGCGCCGTCGGGTTCCCCGACCCGAAGGCGAGCATCTCCGCGCCGGAGAACGCCATCGCATCCGCAAGCACGTGGTAGACCGGGAACACCATTCCCGGCCACGAGGAAAATCCCGGAACCCGCAGCGGGTGATCCGACCGCTCCATCACCCCGCGCCAGCCATTGGTCTGGAAGTAGGTCAGCGCATCGACCCCTGCCCTCGCCAGCGAACCGATGCTCCCGGCCGTCCACGCCGCCGCGAAGAGCGACGGCTGCCGGGCATCCACCGTGGCCGGCAACGTGCCCGGCGCGGGCTCGGGCGCCGGACCGGTCGCGTTCGGGTTGAACGGCATTCTGAGCGTGATCGGCCCGATCGCTACCGGCGTCGCTTCCACAATCGATCGGGCGGTCGCCACCGTTTCCGCCTGGGCGCGGATCGTCTCCATCAGCGAGGCGTTGTCGATGGCGTGAACCGTGGGGTTCATCGGAAATCCGGCGACCTCCATCGAGCCCAGCGGCAGGGTCTCGGTCGCCCGGTTGAATTCGGTAAAGAACGCGCGGCTGCCGCCCCCGACCGGCGCGGAAATCCCCACGGCATCTCTCGCCGCGGCTACCGACTCCATCACTGCTGCGGTCGTCGTCAGCGAACCGGACGAGAACACCAGCACCCGCGCCAAAGACGCACCGGCCCCGACAACCGCCCGGAAGAACTCCGCGGCCCCTGCTCCGTCCGGCCCGGTCTGCAACTCCACCTCGAGCGGCACGCCGATTGTGCTCGCCTCGCGCGACGCAAGCGTCAACCGATCGCGCCAGCCTTCAGCAGTCAGGCCCAGATTCAGGCGCAGATGCCCCAGCCCCATCGCCCCGAGCCGTTCCAGATCGACCGGCAGCAGCGGTTTTCCGTGGGAGGCCGAACCCAGCCCGATGGCGGGCATGGTCCTGCCCGTCCCGCCGCCGACGGTCAGCCCGGCCACCCCTGCTTCGCCCTCCGTTGCGGGGTGAGTCGCGGCCTGCGCGGTGAGCGTCACGACCTGCCGCACCCGGTCTCCTGCCTGGAGTTGCACCGGGTATGGAAGCCGCAGCGGGGTGGAATAGGTCTTGTACGACGCATCGGTCCACTGCCGCTGATCCTCCATTTCGAAGAGGTCTCCTTCGAAATGGATCGTCACCCGCCCCCCGTTGCGTGTCGGATGCGAGATGGATTTCATATCGAAAAACGGCTGCCACGGCATGATCGCGACCGGAAACGTCCCCGACACCACGCCATCGGGCGTCTCGGTCATCGCGGGTAACCCGGCGCACTCCATCGGGTGCAGCACGCACCAGCCAATCCGGTTCCGCGCGAACGGCGTCCGCGCCTCCCCGTCGAACACCGCCCGGATCTCGCCGTCGGGAGTTCCGTCGATCTCCCCGTTCCAGACGAAATCGACATCGCCGCCGACGCACTCGGCGGTGTACCGCACCCGGAACCCGTCGACTCCCTGCTCGACCTCATAACGGGTGAAGCGGGGCTCGATGGTGTCCCAGTTGCGGTCGCGGATCGCGCCATACAGCCGAAGCAGCACCGGCTCTCCGTCGAGTTCGACGTTCCGCAGGTCACCGTTTTCGAGTTCGGCCGTCAACGGCCCGGCTCGCAGCGGAACGCGCTCGGGAAGGGCCGCCTCGCTGCCGTGGCGCATCGCATTCCGGGAAAAGATCGGGGTCGCGTCCACGTCGGGCCTCCGGGTTGCTGATGGTCGCTAGTCGCCTGCCGCGGCGGCGACAGGTCCGCCGGGCAGTGGCGCGGCCTCCTCGATCGGCGCGCGG
>CAIPGK010000079.1 GCA_903864575.1 uncultured Chloroflexota bacterium | reverse complement strand
TGGCGCACTTGCGCTCCTGCCGCTCCACCTGCCTCGCCGCCCCGGCGACGAGGTTGCATCCACAGTCGGGCAGCAGATGTGGGAGGGCCTCCAGACGGTCCTCGGCAATCCGGTCGTCAGAGGCACCGCCCTGGTCGAGGCGCTGTGGCAGATCAACACCGCGGTGCTGGCGGTAACGCTGGTCGCGCTTCTGGACACCACGCTCGGATTCGGGAACCGGGCCGGAGAGGTCTACGGGGCGCTGATGGCCACGCTGAGTCTCGGCGCCGCTGCTGGCGCAATCGCGGCGGGGCGCGTGGAAGCGCGGATCGGACGTCCCGTCCTGCTGGCAGTCGGCTACTTCTCGCCCCTGTTGTTCATCCCGTTCGCGATGACCCCGCCGACCTGGGTTTTGTTCGTCCTGGGCTTCCTGTTGTTCTTCGGTGACGCCTGGGCAGTGATTGCCATGCAGGCCTACATTGCCGAGTCGGTGCCGGACCGACTGCGTGGGCGTGTCTACTCAGCCTGGGCTGCGGTCGTCACCGCGGGCGCGACGGCGGCGTTTCTGGCCGTTGGCTGGCTGACAACCCATCTCGGGCCGCCCCGGACGATCGCGCTCGCCGGGGTCGTCGTCGGACTCGGCGGCCCGTTACTGCTCTTTGCCTCCGGGGCCATCGACGCGATGCGTCGACACCGGCCCCATCAGGAAAACATGCCCGCGGAGGCTGGCGCAAAGTGACCGCCGTTCACGCGGTACAATAGCGCTAGGTGTGCCGGGACGGATCCGGCGAACGAGCGGAGGAACGCGCGGCATGAGCCCCATTTTCGGGGGATCCAGCAAGACGGCGACCGACACGGCCACGGTGGACACCCGCGCGATCGGTTCGGGCTGGCGGTTCACGCTCAAAGGTTCGCCGCGTCATTACGACGACGTCGTCGAGATTATCGAGCGGAGCGGCGAAGCCGAGGTCTACTTTGGCGAAGCGCTGACCTACGAGCGTGGCGCTGGCGTGGCGCTCTGGCGCATCAAGGCAAGCGGGTTTCGCTGGCTTCCCGAGCTCTACAACTGGTGGGCCGAACAGGAACGAACCGAGCCTGTCCGTTTCACCATGCATCTCTACATCCCGCCGGAGACGAAGTACCCGGCGCTCGATCTGCGCGATCAATCGCCGACCGCTGTGGAGCAGGTCATTCGCTCCCGCGCCCCGCGCGACTGAGCATCGATGCAACTGGGGAAACGATTCGAGCCGCCCCGTCCCGGGGCGGCTCGATCCAGTTCGGCGGTGCGGTGTTCGACCTAGTCCCCGGCAACCGGGATCGATTCATCGGGTAGTTCGGTCGCTGCTCCTGCGTCGCCCCCTGTCAGGGCGATCATCGGAGTCCGCTCCGGGTGCGCTTTCCAGCAGTCGCCAATCGCCTCCGTCGCGCGGCATCTCGCCGCGTCGAGTTCGTCGTGCAGCGCCCAGCCAAGCGAGCAACGCATTGCAGGTACGGGCCCGAGAGCCATCTCGCCAAATCGCGAACGCACCAGCATCGGACACCCGAAGCGTCCCGCCTCCGCCGGCGACTCCTCATCCTGGAGGAGCCGGCGAGGCTCGCGGCTCATATGCTTACCCCTTCCGGGTTCACTCCTCGCCGATACGCCGATTCCATTCGGCATCCAGCGGATTTCGAACCGCCTCCGCGGTTCCACCGGAGTGCATAAACGCTCACTCCGCATGACGATGAGTATAGCAGACCACCCCGAGAGCTCCCTTAGCCAGCAAACTGCCGCAGCACAAAGAGCGCGTTCGCGGGCCGCTCGGCAATTCGGCGGGTGAAATAGGGATACCACTCCGTTCCATAGGGAACATAGACTCGCATGGGGTATCCATCGCGCGCCAGAGACGCCTGCAGGTCAACCCGAACACCGTACAACAACTGGAACTCGAAACGGTCACGACGGAGGCCCATCCGCTGGGCGTACCCCTTCGCCGCGCCGATGATCGCCGCGTCGTGGGTGGCGATGGCAGGATACCGACCTCCATCCAGCAACCGTTCCATCTGGCGAATGTAGGCCGAATCGATGTCGCACTTTTTCTGGTAGGCCACTGTCGCCGGATCGGCATAGGCGCCCTTGACCAGCCGTATCCTGATCCCACGTTCGATCGCCCGGGAAATGTCCGCGTCAGATCGATAGAGGTAGCTCTGGATGACCGTGCCCACCTCATCCGGGAACCGCTCATGCAGCTGCTCCACGATCGCAAGCGTCCGCGCGGTGTAGGCGGACCCCTCCATGTCGATCCTCACGAACGCCCCGAGTTCGCGCGCGATCGGCAACAGTCGCTGCAGTCCCGCGATGGCCAGGTCATCGCCGATGTCCAGCCCGAGCATCGTCAACTTTACGGAGATGTTGGGCTGGAGACCAGCCGCAGCCATGCTGCGGATGATGGTCTCGTAGCCGTCGACGGCAGCACGGGCAGCGGCTTCATCATCGACGTTCTCGCCGAGCAGATCGAGCGTGACCGTCATCCCCTGACGTGCTATCCCGCGCGATCGCGCAATCGCCTCGTCGAGCGTTTCACCAGCCACGAATCGGTCGACCAGCGCGCGGGTAGACCGGTTGACATGAAAAAAGCGCTCGACTGACGGATTCTCCGCCACCTGAAGTACGATCGGTCGGAATATCGCCTGCATCGTCAACCCTTTCGACTTCAGGTGCATCGTCCGGTTGCAAGGTTAGCCGAACGGGATGGCAGGATGACGCGCGCGCGCTGCCAGCAGTGCGAGGATCGCCCCGACCAGCGTGAGGGCGGCAAGAACGAGGAAGGGAGCGCGCACCCCAAAGTGATCCACGACCATCCCGCAGACCAGTGGGCCGATCACCATCCCAATGTCGCTCGTGATCCTGACCATGCCGACTGCCCGGCCGCCCCCGCCGCCAAGCCGCAGCAGGAGTTCTCCCGCTGACGAGTTTCCGGCCACCTCGCCGATGGCATACAGTGACGCGGGTACGACGAATACCCACGGGTTCGGCGCGCTGACCATGCCTGTCATCCCAATCGTGAGGATCAACAGGCCGATCCCGAGCGATTTCATTGCCCCTGCCCGTCGAATGATGCCTCCAGCGGGAAACGCTCCGGCAATGTGAACGATATTGATGACCAGCAGGAGATTGCCGATGTCGGCCGGCCCCGCGCCAAACATTTCGGCGGCGTAGAGCGGCAGCGCGACGACCCAGATCCCGTAGTCGATGAACACGAGAAAATTGGCGGCCATCGCTCCGAGCACCGGCTGCGAGAATGTTGGCATTCCGGGGGTTTCTTCCGGTGGAGGCAGGCGCTCTCCGCCACCTTGCCGCGCGACCGAAACGCCGCGAATGCCGCTGATCACCGAGCCGACGAACATCACCACTGAAAGCGCCGCACATTGCCAGAAAATCGCACGCCAGTTGAAGAGTCCGGTCAG
>CAIPGK010000078.1 GCA_903864575.1 uncultured Chloroflexota bacterium | reverse complement strand
GGGCAACTCCGACGCTGCGCCGCGTTCCGCCATCCGGCAACTGTCCTGTGTCGCAGAACACCGGCGAGCGATGCCGCGCGATGCCGCCGCCCCGGGCGAACGGGAGGAGGATAGGTCCATCGGCAGCGGGAGACGCGCCGCACGAGTCGAAGCGAACCGGCAGGAGGAACCAGCCATGATCGTCCCCACCACGATCGTCACGTCGGCCGTCACCGAGTCAGCCTCCATCACCCGAAGGCGGCTGCTGGGCAGCATCCTCCCGGCGCTGGCGATCGCCGCCGCGGCGGGGTCGCTCGGCGGCGAGGCGGACGCGGCCTCCCGCAAGCCCGGCAACGCGAAGCGCGACGAGAACGCCCCCAGCCGGAAGAAGCGCCGCTCCTCCGGTCGCCGCCCCGGCCGCACCGAGACCCCGCCCGTCTCCCCGGCCCCGGATCCCACGCCCGCCCCTGGCCCGATCCCGGCGCCCGATCCCGTTCTTCCGCCGTCCATCACCGCGGTCTACCGGCCCGTCGGTCTCGATCTCGCGGTGCTGGCGGTGAATCTCCCGGCGGACGCCGAGGTGACCATCGACATCTACGGCCAGTGGAACGATCTGCTCGGCATCTACGGCCACGAGCAGCATGAGACCGAAACCACCGGCCCCGACGGCGTACTGCACCGCTCATTCATGATGAATGTCCCGTGCGGCTTCGGTGACGCGGCATGGTGGGATTTCACGATCCGCATCCACAATTGCGGTGGCCTGGACGTCACCGCGCCGATCGGTCTCGACCTCTGGGCTGGCTGGTAGACCACAGCAGGGGAACGTTGCGCGGCATCCCGCCGTTGATGAATCAAACAGGCATGCATCCTGCATGGAGTAGCATGTCTCGCAGCATCAACGGCGGAACCCGCGATTTGGGGAGGGACGGAACAATGGACAATGCCGCCTTCGACGGACTCGCCCGCCGCATCGCCAACCGGCGCGGTCTGCTCCGCACGATCGCCGGGGCACTCGCCACCCCAGCCGCCGGGCTGGCCGGAACCGCCGCGACGGCAACCGCCGCCCGCTGCCGCACGGCGGGTTCCTCCTGCGGCAGTGGCGAGGTTTGCTGCGCCGGGATGCGCTGCAAGAAGCGCCAATGCATCTGCAACGCCGGCACCGGCGTTTGCGACGCGAGCGGTCGCTGCGTCGATCTCCTGGGCAGCAATCGCAATTGCGGCCGCTGCGGCAAGGCCTGCTCTGCCAACCAGCAATGCACCGGGGGCCTCTGCTGCGACAAGGGCGCGTCCGCCTGCAACGGCCGTTGCTGCCCGTCGGGCAGAACCTGCGTCGCGGCGCATGATGACGTGGCCGCGGTCTGCTGCCCGGTCAGCCAGGTCTTCGTAGCCTGTCCGCGCGACCAGATCGTCGTCGATCCGGCGACGCAGTCCTCCTACTGCAACGCCAGCGCTGCGGAAATGTCCTCCTGGGAGCATATCTGCTGCCCCGCCGCCTCGGTCTGCCCAAGCGACGGCCTGTGCTGCATCGATCCCGACACCCAGGACCGGATCGAATGCGACGCAAACGGCAACTGCCCGCTCCTTCCCGTCGCCGCCGCAACCTACACCCCGCCGGTGAAGGGCAGGTAGAACGGGTCCGTTCCGGCAGTGCGCCCGCTCCGCCCTGATTCCGGCGGAACGGGCGCATGGTGTCGTCGCCGCAGCCGGGACCCGTCCGATGGCAAGCGGGCCTTGCTGCGGATCAACGCATCGGCGCCGCCACTTCCCGTTCCCACCATGCGCGGGCCAGCCCCTCTGCCTCGATCGATGCAAGTCGCCTGCCTGCCCCGAGCGCGCGGCGAAACGCGCCAGAGCCGCAGAGTTCCCGCGCGCGAAGCCCGGTCTGCCGCCGCTGCTCGCGGTAGACCGGCGCGAGGGGTATGCCCGTCCGCCGCCGCAGGCCAGCCGCCGCGCCAAGCATCGCTGCCGCGAGGTCGCCGTTGCCTTCAGCGGCAGCGGCGGCGGCGAAGGACTCGAGCACGACCGCCTCCGTGCCGACATCGCCCGTCTCTCGCAGGATTGCGAGCGCATCGAGGAGGAATCGCGCGGCCATCGCAGGCTGCGTCCACGCCGATGCCGCCCCGAGCGCGGCGAGGTCCACCGCAACCGCGCCGCGGTCACCGATCTCCTCGTGGAGGGCGAGGGCGCGGCGGAGGTAGGTCATCGCCCGCTCGCGCTCTCCGCGCGCCGCCGCCGCCTCCCCGATGTTGGCGATGGTCACCGCCATCCGGGCCGTATCTCCCAGCGATTCCCACGCCGCCAGCCCCTCCTCCCAGAGCGCCGCCGCGCGGTCGATCTCGCCCTGCTCGAACAGGAGCGTGCCGAGACTCGTCACCCCGGCCGCCACCCCGGAGGCGTCCCCGAGCTTCCGCAGGATCGCCAGCGACTCCTGCAGGCGCGCGCTCGCCGTCTCCGCGTCCCCGGCGATCGCAGCGACGATGCCGAGGTTCATCAGGGAGTAGGCGATGCCCTGATCGTCCGCGGCGGCGCGGCTGAGCTCCATTACCCGCTCGTGCATCTCCGCCGCGCGGAGGAGTTCGCCGCGCCCCTGCGCGATCCGGCCCAGCCCCATCAGCACGCGCGCCTGCTGCTCCGCGTCGCCCACCAATCCGGCGAGGACGAGCGCATCGCCATACCAGCCCTCGGCCGGGGCGAGATCGCGCTGAAACTCCGCAAGGGCCCCCAGCGCGGCCAGCAACCCGGCGCGCGAACCGGAATCGAGCCCCGCGCTCGCCGGGAGCAGCGGCTCCAGCGCCGCGCGGCCCTCCCGGTAAGCTCCCCGCACGCGCCAGTACCGGCCCAGCGCCGTGCCCATCCGCACCGCGCCGGGGGGATCGTTCGCGGCCAGCCAGTCCAGTGCGGCCCGAAGGTTGGCGTGATCCTCGGCGAGTCTGGCCATCCAGACCGGCTCCTGCGCCGTTCCCGCCGCCGCGTTCGCCTCCTCCGCGGCGGCGAGGAACCAGCGGGCGTGCCGTTCCCGCGCCGCCTCCCTGGCCGGATCGGCGGTGAGCAGCCCCGCGGCGTACTCGCGGATCGTCTCCAGCATGGTCATCCGCTCGCCATCCACCGCCTTCCCGATCCGGACAAGACTCTGCTCGGCCAGCCCGGAAAGCCCATCGAGCGTATCGGCGCACCCGTCATCCCAGCCCCCCGGGCCGGCGGCGACCGCCTCGACCGCCTCCAGCGACGCGCCGCCCGCGAAGAGCGCTAACCGTCCGAACAGGATGCGCTGCTCCGGCGGCAACAGGTCGACGCTCCAGCCGATCGCGTCCCGAAGGGTCCGCTGCCGCGCGGGCAGATCGCGGGCGCCGCCGGTGAGGAGGGGAAGGCGGTCCTGCAGCCGGGCCAGCAGCGCGGCCGGGGCAAGCAGCCGGGTTCTCGCGGCGGCCAGTTCGATGGCAAGGGGCAGGCCATCGAGCCGGGCGCAGATGGCGACGATGTCGGCAGCGTTGGCGTCGGTCAGCGAGAAGCCGGGCCGGGTCAGACGGGCGCGCTCCACGAACAGGCGAACGGCATCGAGGCGCGCCGCGGCGGCAGCCGTCATGCCCTCCGCGGCTGACAGGGGGAGGGGATCGACGGGCCATTCCTGCTCTCCCGCAACCCGCAGCGGCGAACGGCTCGTGGCGAGGATGCGCGCACCCGGGCAGCCCTCGATCAGCGCGGCGACAGGCGCGGCAACGCCGGGAATCTGCTCGAGGTTGTCCAGCACGATCAGGACATCATGTCCGGCCAGCCACGCGGTGATGGAGGCGAGCGCATCGCCATCACGCTCGTCGGGCAGGCCGATCGCGGCGGCGATGGCGGGCAGGATCTCGCTCTCCTCCCGCGCATCGGCCAGCGGAACCCACCACGCGCCATCTCGCAACTCCCCCGCGACGGCGCGGGTAATCTCCCGCGAGAGCCGCGTCTTGCCGACTCCTCCCGGCCCGGTCAGCGTCACCAGCCGCGCGGGCCCTTCCCGCAGCGCGGCGGTGATGCGGGCGATCTCGGCCTCCCGGCCAATGAATGGCGTCGCATCCGGACGCAGATTGTGGACGCGCCGCTCCTCGGTGCGGATCGGCGGAAAGCGGCCGGGGCTGCCGGCGACGTCGAGCTGCCAGATCCGCTCCGGTTCCCGCAGGTCGCGCAGGCGATGCGCGCCCAGGTCGGCGAGCGCCGCGCCAGGAGGCAGGGCGGCCGCCGACGCCATGGCGTCCGACAGCAGCGTCTGGCCACCGTGTCCCGCCGCGAGCAGGCGACCGAGACGGTTGAGATTCGGGCTTCGGTAGTCGCCGGCCGGGTCCGGCGTGGCCTCGCAGCGATGGAGCGCCATGCGAACCCGCAGCGGCTCCGGGATCGGCCAATCGGCGTTCTCCAACCCGCGCTGTGCAGCGAACGCGGCAGCTGCCGCGTCGGAGGCATCCGCGAATACGACCTGGAAGGCGTCGCCGATGATCTTGTAGACCACCCCGCCACGCGCTTCGCAAGCGCCCCGGAGGATCGCATCGTGGATCGCGTAGGCGGCAGGCATCTCGGCCGGATAGCGCTCCCAGAGGGCCGTGCTCTCGGCCAGATCGGAGAAGAGGAAGCAGACCATTCCCGCCGGTACGGTCTCCGCTGCCACGCCTAGTCCACCGGCCCCGCCGTATACCAGGCGAGTTCCTCCGGGTCGAGGAGGGTCACGTGGTCGGCGCGGGATTCGATCAGCCGCAACGCCTCGAAGCCCTTGAGCGCCCGGTTCAGGGTGGCGCGGGTCGTGCCGAGTTCGGCGGCGAGCTCACCCTGGCTGCGGTCCATGGGAACGATCGCGCCCTTCCCCGGCGCAACTCCCGCCCGCTCCAGCAGCCATGTTGCGAGCCGCCCCGGCACGTCCAGCCCGATCGCCGCGACGTGCCGCGCGTTCCCGGCCCGAACCATCCCCGCCAGCGAGGCGAGCAGGCCCTCCACCATGGCAGGCTCCTCCCGCAACAGCCCGCGAAACGCCTGGCGCGGCAGCAACCGGACGGTGACGGGCCGCTGCGCCGTCACCGATGCATTGCGCGGCTCCCCATCGAGCAGCGCGAGTTCGCCCAGCGCGGCAGGCGCCTCCATCACCTGCAGCACCACCTCCTGCCCGCTGCCGGTGAACCGGCTGACCCGCAGTTGCCCGGCTTCGAGAATCAGCAGGGAATCGCCCGGATCGCCCTCGCTCCAAAGGACCTGTCCGGCGGCATATCTTCGCTGCCTGCTCTCCCGCAGCAGCAGTTCGAGCGCGGCGCCGGGAAGGTTGCGGAAGAGGG
>CAIPGK010000077.1 GCA_903864575.1 uncultured Chloroflexota bacterium | reverse complement strand
ATGCTCGTTCCGGTGCTCCCGCTGCCGCTCGGCGCGGAGATCGAGGCCGATCCGGGCGTCGAGCGCTTCCAGGCGGTTCAGACAGGCCGCGCGGCGCTCGACATACGCCTCCAATCCGCTCCCGGCGCAGACGAGGACCGCACCTGGGAGGGGGTTTGCGCGAGGGCGAGCGCGCACCTGGAGCGGCAGGGCATCGCCGGAGTCGTCATCCGCCGGGACAGCCAGCCGCCGCAACGAGCGGAGGGCGGCAAGTTCCGGCAGGTGTTTCGCGCACCGGGCCTCGATCCCGAACAGGGCGCTCCATAGACGGGAGGCTCACCTTCAGGTTCCGGGAGCGCGCCAGCCCGGCTGGGGCGAGGAGCGATGTGCCGCCATGCCTTCGCGGCCCTGGCGATCTCCGGTCCCGGCCCGGGCTGCCATCAGGTGACAGCCCCTGAGAAACGCGCGTCGTTGCGCGACACCATGCCCGCTGGGCCCCGGCTTCACATGTCCGATCAAACTCCAGGCGGCACAGTCGTCGCCAGCTTTCCCTGCGCTCGGTGAACGAGCGCGGCCCGATGGCAGATGACGGCTGCCACAGACTCGGCTACGCCGGACCATGCGTGACCGTCACAGCCGCGACGACGGCGCTTCCGGATGCTCGGCGATCCAGGCGATGGTCCGGCGCAAGCCCTCGTCGAGCGTGGTTGCCGCCCGCCAGCCGAGGTCGGCGGCGATGCGGCGCGGGTCCGACACCCAGACGGTCGTGTCCCAGCCCCGGTTGGGCATCGAGCCCCAGGCTGGCTCGGCCGCCACCGGGAGGAGATGGCGCACCGTCTCGACCATCTCCCGCAAGGTGGTCTGAACGCCGCTGCCGACGTTCCAGACCGCGCCGGGGTCGGCGTGGGGGCCAGCCGCGGCGCGGAGGTAGGCGTCGCAGGCGTCATCGACATGGACGAAATCGCGCGCGATGGACGGATCGGCGAGGGGGGGCCATGCGCCCCGCATCGCGGCGCGGAGCAGATCCGGCACGAGGCGCCCCGGTTCCTCCCACGGGCCATAGATGGAGTAGAGCCGCAGGGTGGGCATGGGCACGCCGGAGGCGCGGGCGGTCATCCGGCAGAACAGGGTTCCTGCGGCTTTCGTGACCGCGTAGGCGCTGTTCGGCTCAATCGCCTCGTCCTCGTCAGGGGCATGGTCCTTCAGCCCATACTCGGATGACGAACCGGTATTGACCATGACCGCCGCCCCGGACGCCAGCACGGCCCGCGCGATGTTCATCGTGCCGGTCACGTTCGCCGCGGTCATCGACGCGAGATCGGTCTGCCACGAGTACGCGCCGTGGGCGGCGAGGTGAAAGACCCGCTCGGGCCGGATCGCCCGCAGCGCGGTCTCGGTCGCCGCGCCGTCTGCGAGATCGACCGGGTGGATCGCGACGTGACCGGCCAGCCCATCCAGCCGCCAGCGAGCCTGGCCATCGCGCAGCAGCAGGTGGACCTCATGGCCGTCGGCAAGCAGGCGCCGCGCCAGATTCGCCCCGACAAATCCTGACGCCCCGGTGACGACCGCCCGCGCCACGCTCGCTACTCCGGCAGGAACGAGCGATAGTCATAGACATCGAGGTACTGCCACGCCCGCTGCCGGATGTCGGCGCGGTCCGCGCGGGAGAGTTCCTCGGCGGTCGCCCTGTTCGCCGCCGGGGTTGCCGAGCGGATCGTTCCCCACGGGTAGACCTGCTCGAGTTCGGTTCCATTCCACGAGGGGCGGGCGAGGGAATCGGCGACCTCGATTCCGAGCGCATCGCAAACTGGAGCGAGCGCGCGCTTCGGGTCGGCCATCACGTCCTCGGCGCGAACGATGTGCACGCGGCCCGGGTGGCGCTCCCGCGCGAGCAGGGAGTGGTACTGATTGAGACACCACGCCTGCAGGTAGTCGGGCAGGCTCATCGGCACTGGCCGCTTGCAGGTATCCGCGTAGGCCGACCACGGGTTGCGGACGACGTGCAGCACATGATGCTCCGGCGAGGCCGCGACGATCTTCTCGGCGTCCACGACGACGATCGGGCTGTATCCCACGTAGACCGTCTCCTCGCCGGTCCGGTTGTAATCCTTCCACGCATCGAAGGTGGCCCGGAAGAACGCCGCGACGTTGTTCGCCCCGGAGCGACCGGTGACGGCAATATGCTGCTGATAGAGCTCGCACCGCTCGTCGTCGTTCATGTCGAAGGGCATATGCCGGAACTTGGAGACATGCGGCGTCCGCGAGCGGACCTTGCCCTCCTCGTCGATGATCGCCTTGTAGTCCTGGTAGGGCGAGGCGTCGAGCGCGAAGACCGGCCAGCGGTACTTGACCGGGAAGGCGCTGGACAGGCTGTCGTTGACCAGCCGCGTGCCGATCTGCGACTCGAACGGGTAGACGAAGAGTTGCGGATGGCCGTCAAGGAAGCGGTGGGTAGTGTTCCCGCCGTTTTCATACATGGCGCTCAGCATCAACAGGCGAAATGGCTGTGGCTCGTTCATCGTCATCGCTGGTCGTCGCTCCCGGTGGTATTCGGCGGCCCACCCGGGCGCCAGGCGTAAAACAATGCGCGGTCCCGGTCATCGGGCGCGCGGTGCGGCAGGCGTCCGCCAAAGGGAAATCCGGTCGTGACGGATGATGGCACAGCCTCGATGGCGAAGATCTGGTTCCCCGAGGGCCAGATCAGGCTGCCCGCGATCTCCCCGGTGCGCCGGTCGATCGCGTGCAGGCCGCAGACGCTCGTTCCGGCATCCAGCCCCGGCGCGTACTGGCTGAAGCGGGGGATCACCCGCGAGGTGCCGACGATGGCCCACGGCCCGATCATGCACAAGCCGCGGGTCCACCCCGGCAGCCGCGCCGCTGGTTCGTAGACTCCGCCGGAGACCGGCCCAACCGTGCCATACCCGCTGTCGTCCAGCCAGACCTCGCCATCGGCGAACCGCGCCGAGTGGGGCCGGGTCAGGCCACGAGTGGCTGGTTCGCGGGTCGCGCCGGAGAACAGCACGCCGCGCCGGTCGACGGGAAAGTTGCGATGGCCCGGTCTGCGCGCCGAGATGCGGTCGGCTGATGCCGTGAAATAGGAATCCGCGAGGGTCGCGCCGGCGGCGATGGAGTTGAGCTGGAGGTAGTTGCGGCCGAACGCGGGGCCGTCCTCCCGCTCGATCGCCAACGGCCACCAGACCCGCTCCCACCCATCACCGTCGAACCGGAGAATGCTGTTGCTCCCGACGCTGTTGGCGTGGAGCGCCCCCCGGATCATTGCAAGGTCGTGAAGATAGATGCTCCCCGGGAGCCAGCGAGTCGTATGGGGCATCAGCGGCAAACCCGGATTGCCCGGGGCGACATCCTCCCGGTCGAGCATCCCGGCGGCAGGGCGCAGGGTGACGATGGCGTTGGGATTCCGCGTGCAGGCGATGTGGACCTCGTTCCGGACCGGATCGACCGCCACGCCGGATGGGTGGGGGAGGCGCAGCGGGT
>CAIPGK010000076.1 GCA_903864575.1 uncultured Chloroflexota bacterium | reverse complement strand
AGGGCGCTCAGCCGCACGGCATCTACATTCTCCAGCTTCGGTACGCCTCCAGGGAGGCCTAAGTCTCGAGGGCCGGCCCGGCGAGTCGCCGGGCCGGCCCGGTGTCGTTCCCGGCCTGGTTCGCGGAGGAGTCGTTGGGCATCGGGGCTTATGCTGGCCGGCGGTTGGTCCAGTCAGTCATCGTCCTCTTCATCGTCAGTGTGGCGACATTCGCGATGGTCATGGCCGTCCCCGGCGACCCTGTCACCACGCTGCTGGGCGAGCGTGCCGCGAACAATCCCGAAATCCGCGCCGCCGCCGAGAAGAAGTACGGTCTCGATCAGCCAGCTCCCGTCCAGTACATGCGCTGGATGGGCAACTTGCTCCACGGAGACCTTGGAGACTCGATCTCCACTCGCCGCCCCGTGCTGACCGATCTCAAGCAGTTCGTGCCGGGGACGATCGAACTCGCAATAGCGGCATTGATCTTTGGTCTGGTTGTCGGCATACCGCTCGGGTTGGTCGCGGCGATCAAACGCGACCGCTGGCCCGATCATGTTGCCCGATTCATCGCCCTCTTCGGCACATCGGTCCCCGTCTTTTGGCTTGGCCTGCTCCTGCTCTACATCTTCTTCTACAAGCTCCACTGGCTCCCCGGTCCCGGCCGCCTCAATACCGGGATGAAGGCGCCCGAGCCGATCACTGGCATGGTGACGATCGACGCGGCTCTTCGCGGTCAATGGGATGTTTTCAAGGCATCCGTGCAACATCTCATCCTCCCGGCCATCGTGCTTGGCGCCTTTGCGCTGGGAGTCATTTCCCGGATGCTTCGATCCTCGCTCGTCGCCGCACTCAGCGACGACTATGTCCGCACCGCTCGCGCCAAAGGCGTCGCCGAACGAAACGTGGTCATCAGCCACGCGCTTCGCAACGCCCTCATCCCGACCATCACCGTGCTCGGCCTGACATTCGCCAGCCTTCTCGCAGGAGCGGTCCTCACCGAGACGATCTTCTCGTGGCCCGGCATCGGCCGGTACAGCGTACAGGCGGCCCTCAAACTCGACTACCCCGCCCTCCTCGGCGTGGTCCTGTTCGTCGCTGCCGCCTATGTTTTCGTCAACTTCATCGTCGATATTGTGTACGGGTTGCTCGACCCGAGAATCAGGATTTCCTGATCCATGGCGACCCTTGCGACTGCTGCGGACACCGGCGCTCTCAAACCCGGCAAACATCGCTCATTCATTGCCGATGCCTGGCGCACCCTGCGCGGAAATCGCCTCGCCATAGCCGGGTTGGTCATCGTGCTCGTCTGGTTGATTGCGGGCATTCTGGCGCCGATCCTCCCGATCGCGGACCCCAATGCCCAGGACCTGAAGGTGCGCCTGCAACCGCCCTCCAGCGCCCACTGGCTCGGTACCGACGATCTTGGACGCGACATCTTCAGCCGCATCATCTACGGCGCCCGCGTCTCGGTTCCCGCCGGGATGCTTGTGGTCGCGATCGCCGCTGTTGTTGGCAGCCTGCTCGGCGTGCTCGCCGGCTATTCCGGCGGCGCGGTCGACTCGGTCATCATGCGTGCCTCCGATGCCGTCCTCTCCTATCCGTCCATCATCCTCGCCATGGCGATCACCGCGGTGCGCGGCGGCCCCGGCCTCTCGAATGCACTCATCGCTGTCGCCTTCGTTCTCTGGCCGGAATATGCCCGATTGATGCGCGGACAGGTGCTTGCCATCAGGGAAGCGGACTTCGTGAGCGCTGCCCAGTCGGTCGGCGTTCCATCAGGCCGAATCATGCTTCGCCATATCCTGCCCACGGCCGACGCGCCGCTGATCGTGAAAGCGACCATCGACGTTGGCGCAGCCATCGTGCTCACGGCCGGCCTCTCCTTCATCGGACTCGGCGCGGTTCCCCCGACCGCGGAGTGGGGCGCGATGATCCGGGATGGCGCGAACAAGGGCGTGCAGTACTGGTGGTATGCGCTCGTCCCCGGCGTTGCCATCATGAGCGTCGTCATGGGGCTGAACTTCTTCGGCGACGGCCTTCGCGACGCCCTCGACCCGAAGCGCCGCCAGCGGTAACCCCGATGAGCGCACCCGTTTCGCCGCCCGCGCACCTGCTCGAGTTCCTCGCGCGGCACGGTGTCGATCACGAATTTGTCGCTCCTGGCGTTCCCATGCCGACCGTGCCGCTCGCCGCTGCTGCCATCGGCGTCGAGGAACGCCAGATTCTCAAAACCCTCCTCTTTACCGATGGCAGGGACGGCTTTGTCATCGCGATCGCCTCGGGACCATCGCGCCTCGACCGGAAGGCCCTCGCCGCAGCAGCCGGGTTCTCCCGCATTTCGATGGCAGACCCTGCCACCGTCCTTCGCCTGACCGGGTTTCCCGCGGGAGGCGTTGCGCCCGTCGGACACGCCACGCCACTGCCGGTCCTGGTAGACGAGGCAGTGATCGACCTTGTCGAAGCGTGGGGCGGTGGCGGCGACGAAACTCTCCTCCTCCGCCTGGCTCCTGTGGACATCGTGCGCCTTACCGGAGCAACCATCGCGTCGATCAAGACCACCGGGTAGCCCATAGCCGCCTCGCTGCGCCATAATCGCCTGTGTTCGCACGCCGCCTCGCGCGGCGCTTTTTTGCGCGGCATCGCGCATTCACCGGAGGAACCGCCCGCACCATGGCCACGACGCTCGTCATCATGGGGCTTCCTGCCTCCGGCAAGACCACCGTGTT
>CAIPGK010000075.1 GCA_903864575.1 uncultured Chloroflexota bacterium | reverse complement strand
CGAAGGGCAATATGAGCAACCTTGTTCAAATTGCCGGAATGCGCGGTCTCGTGGTCGATACGCAGGGTCGGGTCATCAACTTCCCGATCACCCGGAACTACAAGGAAGGGTTGACCTCGCTCGACTACTTCCTCGCCTCGCACGGCGCCCGGAAGGGCAACATCGACACCGCCATGCGGACGGCTGACTCGGGCTACCTCACGCGTCGACTGGTTGACGTGTCGCAGGATGTGATCGTAACGATCGAGGATTGCGGCACCGAAAAGGGAATGGTTGTCGACATTCCAGACCGCGACGGCGCACGGTTCAGCGATCGAAGCCGGCCCGACTACCAGACGTTCGACGATGCGTGGGACCTGTTCCAGCGTCGCATCAAGGGGCGCTTTCTTGCGGCGGACATCGTGTCGGCCGACGGGGAGATCATTGCCGCGCGGGGCGACATGATCGTCGACGACGCCGATGAGGTGGGCGTGGGTCAGGTTGCCTTCAGTGACGCGTTGAAATCGCGAACTGGCTCGCTCGTCGTCCGCACGGTCATGCAGTGCGAGGCGGTAATTGGCGTGTGCCAGATGTGCTACGGCAAGAGCCTGGCGACCGGTGAATTGGTCGAGATGGGCGATGCAGTCGGCGTCATCGCGGCGCAGTCGATCGGAGAACCCGGCACGCAGTTGACGATGCGAACCTTCCATCATGGTGGGGCCGCCGGAACCGGCAAACTGGTCGGCGCATCTGTTCAGGTTTCCGATGCAGCAATGCGTGCGCGCATCGCGCATCGGCGCCGGCTCATCAAGATTTTTGACAACCTCGTCGGAACGTTGGACCGACGCGAGGAGGCGGTGAGCCGGATCGGGAACCTTGACGTCCTCAACCTGGTTCCTTCGGGCGATCAGTTGGCGGAACTGCCGGGAGCAACACACGGCCTCTCGGAGACGGATCGTTTCGGGCAGATGCTCCATGCCTATCGTGATTTCGACCGCGCAGCGCGCGAGATCGAGCCGGTGGCGGGCTATGAGCGCATCCGCAAGGATTTCGCTACTGCGACCGCAACCTTTGCCGCAGATGCCTCTCCGCGGCTCGATGCGATGAAAGGCGAGTTCTCCATCCTTGCGCTGATGCGCGAGTACCGCAGGATTGAGGAGGACCTCGACCGACTGCGTGAGAAATTGGCCGACGAGCGCGCAGAAGTGGCTGCTGCTGCCGAAGTCCACCAGCAGAAGACCCGCACCGGTCGAAAGACCGCGCAGGAGAAGCCCAGCGGAGACCGCGCCCTGATCGACCGCAAGATCGAGGTGTACAAGTCGATGCAGCCGACCGAAATTCGGCGGGCTCGTGACAAGCATGTCGCCGAGGTGGCCAGCATCGAGGAGCAGATCGCCGGGTTGGAGGGCAAGCTGTCGCAGACTGCGGATCTGCCGCTCGTCGCGGCCGCCCTGCGGACAAACCGGGCGCTGAATGACGTGGCCGATCTGGGACGGCATATCGAGTTTGCGAACTTCGACCGCACCCGCAAGTGGCTGGACGGGCTCGATCTGGCGGATCTGACCGGAGCCTTGTCTTCCGCTCTTCCCGATACGGTCAATGACGAACCGGACGAGGACGACGCCCGGTCCACAGCGGCCATCGAGCAGATCCTGGCCGAACTTGGCGAATACCAGTCGGCGCTCGGCGATTATCGGACCACCCTCACGGATCTCTCGAAGGAGATCGGTGGCATCCGAAACCTGGAGCCCATCCAGCAGTGGGAGCAGGTCCTCGACGCGCGCCGAAGGACCGAGGCGGAATTGGAGCTGTTCCAGTCGAACCTCAATGACTTCAGCCGCGAGAGCCAGGCGTACGAAGACACCCAGGAAGCGATCGAGGATCGTCGCGGCGGGTACCTCGAGGCACGTGAGAAGCACCAATCGTTCGTTGAAAACTCCGAAGCCGCGCTTGCGAGCACGGCTGGCCCGCTCTCCGATTCGGAGGGACCCAAGACCAAGTCGACGGCAAAGACCATCCAGGTCCGCAAGGAGCAGTCGGGTCTGCCGCGTGTCGAGGAGATTTTCGAAGCCCGGAATCCGGGTCGTCCGGCCATCATCGCGGACCGCGAGGGCGTCGTGACGGTTGACGACACGGCGCTCGGGCGATTGCTGGCAATCACCTCCAGTGAGATCGACCAGCGGGTGTACCGCCTCGATGCCGGCTGGCAGGTGGAGGTCACGACCGGCGGCTATGCCGTGAAAGACAAGACCGTCCTCGCAACCGGACCGAACGAGGAGAAGCTTGTTTCCGAACTGGATGGCGAGGTCGCGATCGATGGCCGGACGATCTACGTTCGGAATGAGAAGAGCGACCGGATCGAACATCTCGTGCCGCTTGTTTATGAAATCTTCGTGAACGACGGCGATCAGGTCTTCCCGGGGCAGCAGTTGACGGACGGCACCAAGAACCCGGATCAGATCCTGCTGACCCAGGGACTCGATGCGGTTCAGCGGTATATCATCGACGAGGTGCAGAAGGTGTACCGCTCGCAGGGCGTGAACACCAACGACAAGCACATCGAGGTGATCTGCCGGCAGATGCTGCGGAAGGTGAGCATCACCAACCCGGGCGATACCGATTACCTGCAGGACGAGCGGATCGACCGCTTCGAGTTCAACCAGATCAATGAGGAAATACTCGCGCAGGGTGGCGAGCCGGCGACCGGTATCCCGGTTCTGCTCGGCATCACCAAGGCTTCGCTTGAGACGGACTCCTTCCTGTCGGCGGCGTCCTTCCAGGAAACCACGCGGGTGTTGACCGAAGCCGCCATCAACGGCAAGGTCGACCGCCTGCGCGGCCTGAAAGAGAACGTGATTATCGGCAAGCTGATCCCGGCGGGTTCCGGATTTGGCGTTCAGCCGACAATCCAGTTGCCGATTCACGAGCAGATTGCCCTTGCCGCCGTTCTCGAAAAGCCGGAACCGGCCGAATCCGAGGACTACAAGGAGCTGATGGAGACCGGATTCCTGCCGGACGGGCTGCCTGATGTGACCGCGGACGAGGAAATCGACGGGGAAATCGATGGGATCGCGGCGCTCATCGGGGCTGTGCTCGAGGAGGAAAAACCCGCGAAGCCGAAGCGAGCCTCCAGGGCGAAGGCCAAGAAGGAGCCGGAGATCGTTGAGATCGACGACTTCGCGGACGGCGAAGCGTAGGAAACAGCGCGGGTCCGGGTGGGTTCGCCCCCACCTGGACCCGCGACGAAAACGGCGGAGTCGCGAGCTTGCTGCTTCGGAGACTTGACGGGGACGGGCTCCGGCCTTAGAATCAGCGCTTGTGTCCGCTGGAAGGCAGATGCGGGTGAGGATTGCGCCTCACGAGGCAGGAGGCTCCGGAGCGGGCCGGCGGCCGCGCGATGACAGGCCTCTTGTCGATAAGGGAGTTGAAGTTCGTGCCGACGATCAATCAGTTGGTCCGCAAGGGCCGCAAGACTGTCAAGAAGAAGACCAAGGCGCCCGCGCTGGGCTTCACGAACAGCGCGCTCGGGCGGTACGCAGGCCGGCTCCGCGCTGGCACGCACTCGCCGCAGAAGCGCGGAGTATGCACGCAGGT
>CAIPGK010000074.1 GCA_903864575.1 uncultured Chloroflexota bacterium | reverse complement strand
GGATCGCGCGGCTCGGAGAGGACCTTGATCATGTGCCACCAGTAGCGAGCCGTTCTGAGCTCGTACGGGTGCCAGCGGTGGACGACGATCTGCGGATGCTCGGAGAGCAGGCGCATTGTCCAGGTGGTGCCGGCTCGGCCAAGGGTGGTCAGCATGAGTGGCTGCAGCTTTGGATCGAAGCCGGAGTTGAGGGGTTGATGGGTGTATTGCACTGATCCGAGGCGGACGCGGCTGTCGTCGGCGAGGACCGCGCGGAGCTGAAGCGCCACGCCTGGCTCGATGCCGATGACGCTCACCCAGGTGCGGAAGCCGCTAATCCTGGCGTTCGGATGGTCCGGGTAATGCGCGGCGACGTCCTGCCGGAACTGGTCGATCGGGGCGCGTCGGAGGACAGTCCCCTCGACGTGGACCTCGACTTCCTTGACCTCCTGATCGCGGCCGAGAATCCAGCCAGCGAACTCGATGTCGTAGACATTGCGCCCGCCCAGCCGCGGGGCGTCGATGTGGAACGCGAGCAGGCGCTCCTGATTCGGCGCGGCGGGTTCGATCGATGTGACCTCGACGATGGCCATGGACGGGTCTGCTCCCTCATGGGTCGCGCGCGCGGTCGCGCGAGGCGCTCGATGCTGCCGGCGTTTCGCCGGTCATGGCGGGGAATGGTCCAACGCAACCGGCGAAACGTGACAGAGGCCCAGCCTCGTTGTCAAGCTTCGCCTGCTCCCTCCCCCGGGTTTGGAGATGGTGGCCGGCGGTATCGCCGGGTCGACGCGCGCCGGGTCGTCCTGAGGCGATCCCGCAGCGGCGCCTTCCCGAACCGCTCCGGGAAGATGGCGTCCCGACTGTAGATCAGCCGCCAGGGGTACATCGTGGAGTAGGCGGGAAATGGGCGAACCTCGATCATGCCGTCGGCGAGCAGCCACTTGAGCTGATCGGGTTCGATGTTGCCATACCACCGCTCCTCCCAGCGTAACCGGTTTGCACGCTCTCGTGGAGCGCCAGGAACGCGCGACACGGACTCGAAATGGACAACCACGCTCTCAGGACAGTAATGGCTTTCCCACCCGGCCCGCTCGGCGCGCAGCCCGAAATCGGAGTCTTCCCAGCCGTTCAGATACCCGGGGTCGAAGCCGCCCAGTTGCTTGAACAGACTCGCACGGATCAGACAGCAGGCGGCGGTGACCAGCCGCATCTTCCGCGCCTTGTTGACGACAGGATGATTGCCCGGCAGTCCGGCGTAGATGTGATGTGGATAGCCGTCTTCGGCGATGCTCACCCCGGCATGCTGGACGGTCCCATCCGGGAAGAGCAGCTTCGACCCGACAATGCCGGCTTTCGGATGCTGTCGTGCGTAGCGCGCCAGCGTCTCGGCCCAACCCGGCTCAGGCAGGGTGTCGTTGTTGAGAAAGATCAGGCTTTGCCCATTTGCCGACGACGCCCCAGCGTTACAGGCTCGGCTGAAGCCGACATTTGGCGACAACCGGACCGAACGGACGCCACGTGCCGCGTACCCCTTGAGCAATGAGACGGTATCGTCGGTCGACCCGTCGTCCACCACGATGATTTCATGGGGCACGCCGATGTTTCCGGGCGTGGTAAGCCGCTCGAGACAGGCTCGGGTATAGCCGCTCTTGTTGTGCACAGGGATGATGATGGAGAGAAGTTCGCCGCTTTCCTGCGCTGCAACTTCCGGGGCGGCATTGGGCGCGGGAGCCTCGCCTCCGGCGCCAGCAGTACGCTGGTTTCGGCCAGGACGGGGGGCGGGACGCTCCCGGCGCAGGAGTGCGAACTGGATGATGGCCAATTCGATTCGGGTGTCGTCCGGATTGACGGCATTGATGGTCAGGCTGAACCGTTCGTCCGGGGTGCCAATGTCGATGAGCGCCCGGTAGCCGCTGCGTTCCGCGCCCGGCAAGGCTGGATAGAGCGCGAGAATGTCGTCCCGCCAGACGGTGAGCGGGGCAAACACGGTAGCGCCGTCCGGGCGGACGATCTCGACGCCACGAACCGGCTCTACGCCGATCACCCAACCGCTGACTTCGATTGCATGGGGCCGCACGCGGCCCCCGAGGAGAGGTGCATCGACGGAGAACGGCCCCATTACCCGGGAGGGCACGGTTCGCAGCACGACCTGGGTCACTTCATAGAGGAGCATGTTCAGGTGTTGTCCTTGCCGAAACCGGCGACGTCGTCCCACTCCATGTCACGGCCGATAAGCGCCGCGAGATCCCGGTTCGGTTCCCGGAATAGCTGCTGCAACGCCTGACGAGTGGCCGGGGCCATGTCAGGGTAGTGGCGTTCATTGTGCGCAGACTGGTCCGGAAGGTCGAATGATGGGAGACCCAGGAAGTCGGTGACCTTCCGGGTCGCCCCGACAGGATCGCAGTAGAGATCCTCGCTGCGAACGACCAGAATGCGGTCGCGGGGAATGATCGCGTACCACTGGCGAAGTTGATCGGCGTAACGTCCCCGGTCGACGTAGGATGCGTTCTGGTGGACGAGACTGGTGAAGTCCGGATCCGAAATCATGCGGTTGCGCTCGCCGGAAAGCCGCTCCGGTTCGGCAGCGAGTGCCGCTTCGAAATCGAGCCATTCGGTGCCGCGCGCGCGCTCGTGGTGATAGTGCGACAACGCGCGGTCGACCGGATTCCGCAGAACCGCGATCAGTTTTGCGGCAGGTGATGTTCGCGCGATCCGTTCGGGCGCCAGGGGATGGTACAGGTAGTAGGGGGTTGCCTCACCGGTCAGCATGCCGGCGGGCAGATTGCGCGGAAACTGGTCCCGATACCACGCCCATGGTCGCTGATGATGGTGAGAAAAGTAATGCAGTTCCTTGATCCGCGCCGGGGCAATGCCGGGATGGGCAGTGAGATAGCGATACAGGGATGTCGATCCAGCTCGCTGCGCTCCGATGACGATGAAATCCGGTCCGCCCCAATCGCTGGCAGCTGGCAAGTTCGACCAGTCCTCGTCGGCGCGGGACAAGTCCGCAGCGGCGAACGGGGTCACGGCGCCATCGCCGGTTTCTGCCGCAAGGGAGAGGGTGAACCGGTCGGAAAGACCTGCCAGCGGCGCCCAGCCACGGAACCCGCTCATCTCGCTCCAAGGCTGTCCGGGGTGAGCCGCGCCGACATCCGCGCGCTCCCGGGTGACAGGGATACGGCTGCGTTCCGCGCCGTCGGCGAGAAGTCGCACGGCAACGACCGGTTGATCTAGTCCGACGATCCATCCGTCGAGTTCGATCGCTTCGC
>CAIPGK010000073.1 GCA_903864575.1 uncultured Chloroflexota bacterium | reverse complement strand
CCGCTCCTGGAGCGGTCACCAGTTGCCTCAGCAATCTTCAATGCAGCGTCTGCAATGCCAAGCGCCTCATACAACTGGCCGGAGTAGGCCAGTGTCTGCGCCAATTCAGTGCGGCGATCCGCGCGAGCAGCCGCAGACCCAATTTCATCGGCAAGCGCGACGAGCGCCTCCCGCACCGCCAGCCCACGACCGATGTCGTCGGCGGCGATACGGTCGGCGGCGTCACTCAACTGGAGCAGCAGGGCGTCCGGATCCTGGGCCGAGCGCACGCGGGAGACCTGCTCGGCCAGCGGGAGGGCCAGCAGATCGTCCAGCGTCGCGGTGATGTCCTTGTCGGCTTCGATGTTGCCGCCGGTCATCCTCGGCTCCGTTTCGTCGTTACCGGCCGTTGCGCACGGGCAGCTTCGGCAGGACGTACACGAAATCCTTCGTGTGCATGATGATGTCCCATTCCCCTTCCGGCAGTTCCGTGCGGAACATCCCGGTCGCGTCGGCGCTCAGGCTCATCGGAGCCGCCGCCTTCTGGGACACGAACTCGATCTTCTTCACCACGTCGTCGCTGGACACCTGGCCCATCAACGACCAGTTCTTCTTCGGCGCGATCGGCGCGGTCAGCCGGAGATCGAACTCCGCCGGGCCCGCCGCCAGCGTCAGGTGACGCGCTCCGCCGACACCACGGACACCGGTCATCCCCGGCGCCAGGCTGCCCCAGCTGTCGAAGACGATCTCGCAGACGATCCGCTTCACCGGCTCGATCACCGCGTCGACCAGGTCGGCCAGGCGGTTCACCGGCTGCGCCGCGAGGCGCTCGGTCATCAGGCTCTGCGCCAGCAGCAGCGCGCTCGCCGGCGGGGCATCCGCCACGTCCGCGCGGATCGCCGTCGCCAGCGTCAGGTGGGTCGCGACGAGTCCACCGCAGGGCACGCACGCGCCGACGTGATCCGCCAGCGCCGCCAATGGCCCAGCCGGATCGTCGGCATACATCAGGAGTTGCTCTTCCGTCGGGTGTGTCATCGCATCGTTCTCCCTGTTCTCCGAACGCTCCACCTGACAAGAGCATTCTCGCGCCTGAAAAATACACGGGCTATCGCAAAGATCGGCTAGCGCGGATGAGGGAAAGCGCACTAGCACTTTGGATACCGCTGTGCAAAAAGCGATTTCACCGCGTCTTTACCGACGTTTCATCGGAACGTAACCGTCTTTCCCAGCACACGAGCGAATGATTCCCTCGTTTCAGGTTCACATTCGGCGGCAAACACCGGAGGCGTTCCAGCCCTCGCCGACGCCAGTACGCACCCTCCGTGCCAGCGTCGCCCCGTCACCGGGCGCGCGCGGATCAGATGCCGTCCACCCCGAGATCCCGCAGGATCGTCTGCACCTTGCGCAGGCAGCGGGCGCGGGTCGGACCAATGCTGCCGATCGGCATCCCGAACTCCTCGGCGATGGCCTGGTAGCTCTGCTCCGAGGGGTCGAGGAAAAGCGCCGTCAGCAAACGGCGGCAGCGGGCGTCCAGCCGCTCCATCGCAGCGCGCACGACCAGATCGCGCTCGTACTGCTCCACCTCCGCGCCGATCGGCTCCCGCTCGTCCAACGCGGATTCGTCGATCTCGGTGAAGCGCCCGGCCTGCCGCCCGACCCGCCAGCTCTCGCGCCGGGTGGTCGTCATCAGCCAGTAGGGCAGCGAGGCCGGGTCCTCGATGTCGTCGAGCCGACGCAGCAAGGTGGAAAAGACGGTCTGGAAGACATCGTCGGCGTCCTCGGCGCTGAGGCCCAGCTTGCGCGGGATGCTGTAGACCATCCGGCCGTAGCGCTCGACCAGCGAGTTCCACGCGCCCTGGTTGCCGTCCCGGCAGGCGCGAAGGAGCGTGGCATCCACGCCATCGCCGCTCCCCGTCCCCATGTTCCGCGCCGGACCCCCGGAATCGGCCACGCTCGTAACCCCTTGTCGCGCTGGACAGTATCGCACCGCCGGACCGGATCATGACGGGCCGCCTCGCCCGTCGTGGGCTCCTGCGAGCGTGACAGCCCCGGCGCGTCGCCCCGCCGGCCGCCACATTCTCCCTCCCGGCCCGCTCATATCCTCCGCCCAGAAGCCCCTCTCCCGCCGCAACGGGGGAGGCGTTGGGGAGGGCCGCAACTCACCATCCCCATCCCACCCGCACCCACCGTCCAAAAAGCCCCTCTCCCGCCGCAGCGGGGGAGGGGCTGGGGAGGGGGCCTCTCGCCGCAGCCTCGGAGCAGAGCGTTACCGGCAGGCAGCCGCCGCCGCGATATTCACGCGGCCCGACCCCACGCCCCCGCCCCTCACCGGGGCGGCCGTGGAGGTCAGCTTGCCGCCGATGCGGGCGGGCGTCCAGCCGACATACCGGCTGTCGAGCGCGGCCGCCGCGCCGGAGATCCACGGCGCGGCCATGCTGGAGCCGGTCCAGGTGGCGTAGCGGCTGTTCACACCCTGCCCGCCCTGCGGGAAGGCGCTGGCGATGGTGACGCCCGGCGCGCCGATGTCGATCCCCGAGCGGGTGGTGTTGAAGTTCGCCGGGCGGTCGTTTTCGTCGGTCGCGCCGACCGCGATCACCCCCGGCAGCGCGGCCGGATACTCCGGCTGGCCGGTTGGTCCGTCGTTGCCCGCCGCGGCGACCACCACGATCCCCGCCGCCAGCGCCCGCTGCACCGCCTCGGAGACCGCGCGCGAGTTGCCGGAGGAGCCGAGCGACAAGTTGATCACGTTCGCCTTGCTGGTGATGGCGTACTGGATCGCGCGGGCGAGGTAGAAGGCCTGCCCGCCGCCGTCGGAGTCGAGCGCCTTGATCGGCAGCAGGTTCGCCTTCGGCGCGGCCTGCAGCACGATGCCGGCAACATGCGTTCCATGCCCGACCGCCTCGTCGATCAACTCCGTGGTCGTGCCGTACTGGGTGTCCCCGTCGTCGTTCAGGCCGTTGCCGGAATCGTCGATGACCGCCGTGCCGTCGAAGGCGTTCCAGCCACCGCGAACGCGGCCGGCGAAGGCCGGGTGACTGCGGTCGATGCCGGTATCGATCACCGCGACCAGCACGCCGGTGCCGTTCGCGCAGCGGGCGACGGCGGTCGCGGCGGTCTTCGCCTTGCCCCAGGAGACGGTGGTCGTCGTCGCCTGCGGAGAACCGGCATCCCGCGGGAAGAAGCGGCTCGGGTTGCCCTGCGGCGCGTTGCCGACGTAGTTGAGCTCGGCCCACAGCACGGGGTGCACGTCGTTGATCTCGATGTCGAGAATATGCCTGATCAGGTCGCGCTCGGTGACGCTGTCGCCCGTGTTCACCGCGTAGGAAAAGAGGTAGACCCCCACGCCGTCGATGACGCCGAGCTGGGTCATCGCGACCTTCTCGTCGTTCATCTCGGCGGTCACAGTGGCGATGTTCGATCCGGGGCGCAACGCGAGAATCAACTCGCCGGCGCAGTACTCCGCGCTGTTCTCCTCGAGCTTGCAGCTGTCGGCGCGGTCGCCGTCGTGAATGTCGTCGCCGCCGTGGCGTCCATCGAACTCGCCCCCGCTGCGCGGCGCCGGGCGCTCGGCGGCATGGCGACGCGGCTTGGCTTCGACGCCCGGCGCGAGCGGGGTGAGCGCGGCAAACGGAGCGGCAAGAAGACCAGCGGTCATCAGCACGGTGAGGATCGTACGAGCGCGAGTGGTCATGAAGCCCCTCCGAAGACGAACGCGGCCCAGAAAGCCGGATGCGGCAACTTCGCCAGAAGATCCCGTTGCGCCAGACGCAACGCCGACACGGCAGATTGTCCGTCATTCATGTAACGATAAACCAATCCCATCAGTTCCGTCGTGGCTGCGTCATCCGCCAGCCAGAGACTGTAGATGAGCGACGCGGCCCCGGCGGCGAGAAACGCGCGCACCAACCCGGACAGGTCGTCCGCGCCGGTCACCGCCGAGCGGCCGGTCTCGCACCCGGAGAGGGTCACCAGCCGGGCACGCAGGCCAAGCGCCGGAATCTCCCGCGCGGTCAGCCAGCCGTCGGCCAGTTTCAGACCGGACGCGAGCGGCGCGTCGGCGGCAAAGCGCCCGTGGCAGGCGAGATGGATCGTTCCCGCGCCACGCGCGGCGCAGGTCACGGCAGCGATGGTCGCCTCGCCGTCCAGCAGGAGCTGCGCGCCCGGCAGCATCGCGGCGACCGCCTCGGCCTCCTCCGCGATGCGCGGGGCGGCGGCGTCGGCCACCCCGGCCACCACCGCGCGATCGCTGGCTCCCGTCCCGTCGTTGCGGGAGAGATGCCCCAGCACGCTCGCGCTGGGCACGGTCACGATCTCGTACCGCTCGATCAGATGAGCTTCGCCATCCCAGAACGCGCGCACCGGCAACCCATGCAGGGGTCCGTGCGGCGCGACGATCAGCCGCGTGGCCCCGCCGATCGCCTCCCTCAGCGGGGCGATCAACAGGTCATGGAGGGCACCGAGGACCCGGCGGGCGTCGGCAGTCATCCGCTCGCCGCGCGGGGTGGCCATCGCCGCAGGTCCGGCGGCGAGCGCGCGGTGCACCTGGAAGGAGAACCAGGTCTCCAGCTCCGCGAGATCGGCCGCCGCGCAGAGATCGGGGAATGCGGTCGCGTGGCCATCCGCGACGACCACCGCCAGCATCCGGCCGTTTGCCGCGAAGAACTCGACGAGCGCCGCGCCCGCGGGCAGAACCTCCATCGTCTCCACGAGCGACAACGGGCGGGCGTACAGTCCGGCGAGACCGCCTGCAGCCGCGATCCGGTCCTCGAGCGCGGCCAGATCGGCCTCGATCCTGCGAATCGCCGCCCGGCGCTCGTCGGAACGTGTGGCCGCCTCGTCGGCGGCGTCGCTGTACCGCCATTCGAGATCGGCGCGGAGGGCGGCCATCTCGGCCAGCAGGCGGCGCTCGGCGGGGTCGCTCGCGGCGGGGGCCAGTTCCAGCGCGGCATCGCCGCCGAGCGCGTCCAGCAACGCGCGCCCGCGCGCCGCCTCGATCCAGCCGAAGGCCTCGGCCACCCCGTCGGCGCCCTGCCCGATGGCGGCGGCCACGGCATCTTCGTAGAGCCCGAGCCGATTGCCGAGCCACGCCGCGCGGAACCGCTCGGCCTGCAGCGCGCCGCGCACCCGCTCCAGCTCGCGGACGGCGTCGCGGAAGGCGGCCAGCGCGGCCAGGCCATCGCCAGCCGCCAGCAGGGCGCGACCGCGAAGGTGATGGAGATCGGCGAGAGCCGGGGGCAGGTCGAGCGCGACCGCGACCGGCATGGCCGCACCGATCTCGGCGAGCGCCGCGCCGGGATCGCCTGCCGCGAGGGCGGCGCGAGCGAGCGTCTCCCGCGGGGCAAGGGTCTCCGCCGGGCGCTCGCCCAGCGACGCGGCCGCGGTCTGCGCGAGGGATGCCGCATCCCGGAAATCCCCGGCGGCGAGCGCCAGTTCGGCGCGCAACGCCGCGATCCGGGCCAGCGGCAGATCGAGCCCAAGCGAGGAGGCCCCGGCCGCCGCCGCGGCGAGCATCTCGCCCGCGTCGGCCATGCGCCCGGCGCGCAGGAGCAACCGGCCCGCCCCGGTCCGCGCCTGGACTGCTTCCGCCGCCAGCCCGCGCGCCTCGAGATCGGGGATGACCTCCTGCCACGCCGCGAGCGCCTGCTCCGGTAGCCCGATCGCGGCGAAGGCGTCGGCCTGGTCGGCCATCAGCCGGGCAAGATGGACAGGGGCATCATCGGCCTCGAGATACCGCCGTCCCCGCTCGAAATGGCGCATCGCCGCCGCCAGCCTCCCCTGCCGGACGGCCAGGGAGGCGAGATTCTCCTCGGCCACGGCGGCGGCCCACACGAGCCCCTCGCGGTCGAACCGCTCGACGGCGGCGGTGAAGGCCTGCTCCGCCCCGGCGTAGTCGTCCAGCGAAATCAGCGCAAGACCGCGGTTGGAGTCGAGTTGGCCGAGCGTGACGGGATCGCCATCCAGCAGCGAGGCGGCGCGGTCGTAGCAGGCGATGGCGGCGCGGGGGTCGTCGGCCATCTCGTGCACCGCCCCGAGGTTGATCTCGGCGCGGGCCTCGAGGTCGCCCTCACCGGCGGCGGCAAAGGCATCCCGCGCCATCCGTCCCGCCGCGAGGGCCTCCTCGTACCGCGCGAGGCTGGCAAGTGGGTGAACCGCGCCAAGCCGGGAACGCGCGGCCGCGACCGGCATCCCGGCGCTCTCCGCGATGGCCGCGCCCTCTTCGCAGGCGGCGAGCGCATCGTCGAACCGCCCCGCGTAGGCCAGCGCCATCGCCCGGACGCTGCGAATCTCCGCCCGCGCCGCGGGGCCGCCGAGGTCGTCGGCCAGCCCCGCCAGCAGATCGGCCAGCACGAGCGCGCGCCCTGCCTCGGCCGAGGCCATTCGCTGCACTTCGGCGGCGAGAGCGAGCAGCGCGGCATCCGGTTCGCCGGCCGCGCGAAGGGCATCCGGCCGCTCTCCCGGGCGGAGGGCAGCGAGGGCATCGAGCAGGGCGGAGGGATCGGCGGAGGCAGCGCTCATCGGCGGCATCATGGCACAGGCTCCGACGGTCTCGCCGCGCCTCAGGCCTGCCCGACCGCAACGCCCGGCAGGATCACCAGCGCGCCATCGATCGTCATTTCGAGGTCATAGACCCCGGCCGGGGCGGTGAGGGAGAACGCGCCGAACGCATCCGGGGCAGCCGCGGCCACCTGCTCGCCGCTCTCGCGGGTCAGCGCCACGCTGCCGACCGCGCCCTGCTGCCCGCCAACCTGCCCGACGAGCCGCAGCGACGTCGCGCCGGGCTCCGCGGGAAGCACCTGCACATCGACATCCAGTTCCCCGGCGATCCATGAGAACTGGCGGCCATCCGCCTCTCCGCGCACGGCGGCGAACCCCGGCGCGGTTCGGGCCCAGCTGTCGAAGACCAGATCAGCCACGATGCGGCGAGCGGGCGCGAACGCCTGCGCCACGCGGGAGGCGATGGTCGGCCTCGCAGCCGCAAACATCGCGAACACCCCCGCCATCAGCGACTCCGGAGCATCCACGCTGTCATCCGCGCGAACGACGCCCCGCACGACGGCGTAGCGCTCGACCGTTCGGGCGCACTCCGGGCAGCCGACGAGGTGAGCGATCACCGGCATCGCGTCGACCATCGCGAGGTCGCCCGCGGCATGAGCGATCAGCAGCACGTCATCGGGGTGGTTGCCTGCGGTGTTGTCCATCTCGGCGCTTCCGTTCATCGTTCCGTCCTTGTTGGCCCCTCATCACTGTATCGGCAGAGCGGGCGGCTCCGGGGTTTGATACATCCCCGCGTCCGGGCGCTCAGGACAGGTCGTCGAGTCCCACCTCGCGCAGCATCGGTTCGAGCTTGCGGAAGCAGCGGGCGCGCGTCGGCCCGATGCTGCCGATCGCCATCCCCAGGCTGGCCGCGATCTCCTCATAGGACTGCTCCTCCGGCTGCAGGAAGAGCGCGGTCAGCAGCCCTCGGCACTTCGGATCGAGCCGCCCGAGGGCGACCCGGACGGCCTGCTCCCGCTCCAGCCGAACGAGATCCGCCACCGGCTCGTCGCTGATCGCCGAAAGCACCTCGGAAAGCTCGTCCACATCGGCATGGCCCTTGTTGCGGGCCGCCACCTTCCATGATTCTCTCCGCGTGGTGGT
>CAIPGK010000072.1 GCA_903864575.1 uncultured Chloroflexota bacterium | reverse complement strand
GTTTTCTCGCCCAGACCGATTTTTTTCCGGCCATCCGGGCCTATGCGCCGGACCTGCTGGAGGAGATTTCGGGTATTGCCGAAGGGAGCGAGCAAACTCCGGAGCGCATCCTCGCCTACAACCTGCTCGATGAGGAATGGGAGTTCAGCAAGCGCGGCCGTAACGCACCGGGGTGCACCGTTGCCGCGGTGGTCGATGCGTCGGCCCGCGTTCCCGTCATCGGGCAGACGATGGACATTCCCTCAGTGCACGATGGAACCCAACTCGCGCTGCGGATCCGTCCGACAGACGGCCCGGCGGTGATCGTCTACGCCGCCGCCGGGATGATCGGCCTGATGGGGTGCAACGAGGCGGGTGTCGGGGTGGTGGTCAACAACCTCGAGGTACTGCCGTCGTCGCCGAGCGGCCTGCCAGTAGCGTTCGTCATGCGCGGCATTCTCGCGCGGCGGACGCTTGCGGCCGCCGCGAATTTTGTCCGCGATGCCCAGCACGCGACCGGGCAGCACTACGCCATCGGCGCGCCTGATGGATTGCGGGCGTTCGAGGCGTGGGGAGGCGGGGTCGAGGAAGTCCCGATTCACGGCAACTGGTATGTGCATGCGAACCACCCATTGGTCGCGAACCGGATCCGGCTCGATCCCTCGGCGACCTTCGCGGCATCGAGGACGATGGAGCGACAGGCGGCCGTCGAGCAGCACGTGGCGGAGGCGAGCGATCAGGCCGGGGTCGAGCAGTTGCTGATGGACACCTCGGCCCCGGTCAGCCGCGAAATCGGCGATGGCTACATGACGTTCGGCGCGATCTCGATGATGCTCTCAGCGCCTCCGGTGGTCCATATCGCTCCCGGGCCGCCGCACCAGACCGAATGGTCCGAGGTCAGTTGGCAGGGCTGATTCCGGTGAACGATTGACGACGATCCGGAGGGGCGGAGCCACCTCGCGCCTCGGGGTGTCGTATCCGGCACGTGCGGAAAGAAAGACGTCGGCGCCGCCGCGTGGCGCCCCGGACGGCCGGACGACCTGCCCTGATCAGTTCACTCCGACCGCGAAGGCCGGGTAGTACGGATTGGCGCCGCCGTGGAGCATGCCATCCTGCCGAAGGATCCCAACCGGGCTGGCGAATTCGAAGCCGAGCACGTCCTCCTCGATGGGCTGCACGTCGTACCCCATCGCGGCGAGAGTGGCGAGGGTGGATGGCGCGATGCGGTCGCTCGCCTGCAATGCCCCGGTGGAGAGGTCGATGCGGGGCGCGGTGATCGCGGCCTGCATGCTCATGCCGAAATCCACGACATTGGCGAGGATCTGGGGGATGGCGTTCATGATCCTCCGCCCACCCATCGCTCCGAGGCTCATGAAGGTCTGGCCTTCGCGCAGGACGACGACCGGGGCCATGTTGGACAGTGGGCGCTTGCCGCCCTCGACCGAATTCGGCCGACCCGGTTCCGGGTCGAACCACATCATGCCGTTATTCAGCAGCACGCCCGTGCCGGGGGCAGTGACGCCGCTGCCCCAACCCGCGAGCAGGGTGTTGGTCAGTGACGCCGCGTTGCCGTGGCGATCGATCGCGGATACATGGGTGGTCGTCATGCGGGGCGCGCCGTAGGCCGCGACGGAGCGGGCGAGCGAGTGGCGAACGCCAAGGGCTTCGCGGCTGCCGGGAAGGAGGGGAATCCGGGCCCGGTCGCTCCGGAGTTCGGCTCTGCGAGAGGCCGCATACCCTTGGGAGAGGAGGGCAGCAAGCGGGACCTCAACCCGATCCTCATCTGCCAGCCAGGCGAATCGATCGATGAACGCGCCGCGGCAGGCCTCGGCGATTTCATGCAGGGCGGCAGCGCTGTTGTGTCCCATCGTGCCGAGATTCGCGCCATCGAGCTGGGCCAGGGTTTGCAGCACGGTGGGGCCGCCCGATGCCGTCGGCGTGGCGAGCACCTCGCAGCCGCGGTACTTGCCGCGCAAGGGCGGGACAACACGCGCCCGGTACGCCGCGAAATCATCCGTCGCGAGAATGCCGCCCGACTCCCGCACGTGGCCGACGATCCGCTGTGCTGTTTCTCCATGGTAAAACGCATCCGCGCCACCTTCCGCGAGGGCGCGCAGGGTGCGGGCGAGGTCGGGTTGGCGGAGCGGCTCCCGCATGCCTGGCAGCGGCGACCACGGTATTCCGCCGGGAGCAAAGATGCGCTGTGTTTCGGGGTGCCGTGCGATCAACCAGAGATCGATTGCGGTGTTGAGCGTGGTGTGCCAGTTGGGGAGGAATCCGTTCTCCGCAAAACCGATGGCCGGTTGCAGCAGGGCGGCGAGCGGCATCGTGCCGAAGCGCTCGGCGGCGAGCGCAAACCCAGCCGGTGCGCCGGGCACGGCGATGCTGCGCGGCCCGTGGAGGTTGGCGTCATCGACCACCGTGGGCCAGCCGAACATGCCGGGATTCGCGCCGTTCGCAAGCGGGAACATGCCGGGCGTGGCCGCCTTCGGAGCGACCATGCCGAAGTCGATGACCGCGTCCGCACCGCCCGCGGTGTGCAGGACGAGGTAACCGCCGCCGCCCAGCCCACTCATGAACGGTTCGACTACGCCGAGGACCGCCGCCGCGCAGACCGCGGCATCGACCGCGTTCCCGCCCTCCCGCAGGATTGCGGCGCCAGCCTGGGCCGCGAGCGGATGCTTTGCTGCGACCATGCCCTCGGCGCCGATCGCTTCGGTGCGGTCGAGCATCCAACGCGATTCGGTCGACATGGTCAGGCTCCGGTTCGTGGAGTGGCGTGGCGGTACGCGTCTGCGGCAGCGCCGAGGGTGGTGAAGCTCACGCCCTCGTACGAACGCATTCGGGCAATCAGACGCTCGAGCATGAGTATGCGGTGTCCGCGCCCGATGACCTGCGGATGCATCGTGAGCGTGAAGACCCCGCCGGGTACATCCCGGTGCATGTAGGCGAATTCGTCGCTCCAGATTTCCTCGACTTTGCTCCCGGCGCTGAGGCCGGGATTGCGCAGACCGCCCGGGCGGAGCACGAGGTATTCGAAGTGTGGAAAATCATCAAGAAGCCACGAAACGGGCATCTCTACGAGATCGACCGTTGGGCCGAAACGATAGGGGCCGTCGGGGTCGATCTGGTCACCAGTGCGACACCAGTAGGGGGTGAAATCGTCGCCCATCAGCGAACTGTCATAGCGGAAGCCATGCTCCCGGAGGAGGTCGACGGTGTAGGGACTGGTGTCCCAGGAGGGCGAGCGGTAGCCGACCGGGCGAACGCCAGCCGCGCGATCGAGCGCATCGAGGCCCTTGAGCAGCACCTCGCGCTCCCGGTCGCGCGTCTCCAAGGCTATGGGGTTTTCGTGCAGGTAGCCGTGGTGGCCGATCTCGTGCCCCGCCTCCGCGATGTCGCGGACGATCTCGGGATAGGTGTCCGCCGTGTGGCCGGTGACGAAGAACGTGGCGGGGATTTGCTCGCGATCCAGCAGGGCGAGCAACCGTCGCGCGCCGACCGCGCCGAACTCGCCGCGCGAGATCATCGAGGGCGAGGTTGCGCCGAATGGGCCGATCCAGAGGGAAATGGCGTCGAAGTCGAAGGTCAGGCAAACCGTAGCGCGCGACATGGGAGGCTCCCGGCGAATTCGCTGCACTGGTTGGAGCGCTGCGAGACCGGCCGAGT
>CAIPGK010000071.1 GCA_903864575.1 uncultured Chloroflexota bacterium | reverse complement strand
CAGGGCGTCATACGGACCGACGTGCAATACCTGCATGGACGGTCCCTTCGTCAGCTGCAGCACCCGCATCCGGTCGGCGGCAGGACCGACGTCACCCGCCTGCGCCGCCGCAAGCAGGTTGACCGCCATCGTCCCGGGCACGGCGACTCCGACGGTCCACTGCCAGAGATCCTGCCGATTGGCGTCGAACGTCTCCGGAGGGTCGGTCCAGAACCAGACCTCGATCGGCATCGGCGGAAGCCCCGCGGCGGCAGCGGCGATCCCGGCGGCAGCGGCGATCGACCCGATCGCCATGCCGAAGGGAGGGTCGCAGGGTGCGCCCGCGCCGTCGAAGGCGAGGTAGGTCAGGGGCGGCACGTCCACGAGGGACGGATCGCCGGGAACGGCTTCCCACAGGCCGGGATCGAGGCGCTGCAGGTCTGGAATGCCGGGGACAGCGGTCGACATGACACCACTCCGTGATGATCGAGCGGCGCGGAGCAGGAGACCGAATGCGGGCAGCCACAGTCTGCCGCCGCGAGCCACGGCATGCGCAGGGCGTTATGCACATGCGTGCAGTACGGCGACGTTCGTTATGCGCCGTTGTGCAGAACGGTTGTATCCCCTTGAGGTTTACGAATCTTCGGTCATAATGCGCGAAACCTCTCCGCGTGCCAGCGATTACCGGGCAGCGTCCCGGCATATGGGAGCGCAACATGGGCCACGGCTACACCGGACAGATTCTCGTCGTCGATCTCACCTCGGGAACGATCACCGTCGACCGCCACGACGATGCGTGGTATCGACGGTACATGGGCGGCGCGGCGGTGGCGATGGAGTACATCCTTCGCCTGATGCCGCCGGGAACGGACGCGCTCGCGCCGGAGAACGTGCTCGTCTTCGCCCACGGGCCGATCACCGGAACGCCGATTTCCGGCGCAAGCCGCATGAGCGTCAACGCGAAGAGCCCCCTCACCGGCGCCATCGGCGATGCCCAGGTCGGAGGATTCTTCCCGGCGGAGTTGAAGTTCGCGGGGTATGACGCGGTGGTCGTCCTCGGCAAGTCCGCGAAGCCCGTCTACCTCCACATCAAGGATGGCGAGGCCGAACTCCGGGACGCGTCGAAGTACTGGGGCATGGGAACCGGCGAGATGGAGGACACCCTCTTCGCCGACCTCGGGGACAGCAAGTACCAGACGATGGCCATCGGGGCGGCGGGCGAGAATCTCGTTCACCACGCCTGCATCGTGACCTACACCTCCCGCGCTGCCGGCCGCACCGGCATGGGCGCGGTGATGGGCAGCAAGAACCTGAAGTGCATCGCGGTGCGCGGCACCGGCAAGGTGAAGGTTCACGATGCGGCGCGGCTGAAGGCGATCACGCAGGTCGGCACGAAGGGCATCCGCCTGAGCCCGGCGATGATGGGGATGCAGAAGTACGGCACCGCCGAGACGGTGCTCGCCCAGCAGTCGGTCGGCGGCCTGCCGACGCACAACTGGGACAGCGGCGTCTTCGACAAGGCGGCCGATATCTCCGGCGAGCGGATGTACGAGACGATCCTGCTCAAGAACGACACGTGCTACGCCTGCGCCGTCCGTTGCAAGCGGGTCGTGCAGGATGAGAACCGCGGCGTCGAGGGGCGGTACGGCGGGCCGGAATACGAGAACCTCGCCACGCTCGGGTCCTACTGCATGGTGAACGACCTGGGCGCGGTCGCCCTCGCCAACCAGCTCTGCAATATCCACGGCATGGATCCGATCGCGGTGGGCGCGGCGGTCGGCTGGGCGATGGACGCTTTCGCCAAGGGCGAGATCACCACCAAAGACACCGGCGGCCTCGAGATCCACTGGGGCGATGCCGAGATGATGCTGAAGCTGACCGAGATGATGGCCCATCGCGAGGGCTTCGGCGATCTGCTCGCCGACGGCATGCGCGGCGCCTCCCGGCGGCTCGGCGGCAAAGGCGCGGACCTGCTGACCGAGGTCAAGGGCAACGCCCTGCCGGCCCACATGCCGCAGATGAAGCGCTCGCTCGCCCTGATCTACGCCGTCAACCCCTTCGGCGCGGACCACCAGTCCAGCGAGCACGATCCGGGCTACACCCCGGACTCGGACGAGGAGTCGCTGCGCCGCCTGGCCCTGCTCGGCCTGACCGATCCGCAGGACCCGCTGAATCTGTCCGATGAAAAGGTGCGCTTCGCCCTGCTCACCCAGCAGTTCTACTCGCTGGTCGATTCGGTCTCGGTCTGCCAATTCGTCTACGGCCCATCGTGGCAGCTCTACGGCCCGGATCACCTCGTCGAGGCCCTGACGGCCGTCACCGGCTGGGATGTGACGGTCGATGAACTGGTGGAGGTCGGCGCGCGCAAGCTGACGATGATGCGCCTGTTCAACGCCCGCGAAGGTCTCGGCCGCAATGCCGACACGCTGCCGAAGAAGATGTTCAAGGGTCTCGACGGCGGCCCCTCCGATGGCTACAAGGTCGGCAAGGAGGAGTTCGCCCACGCCCTCGACCGGTACTACGAACTGGCCGGCTGGGACGTGAAGAGCGGCATGCCGACGCAGGAATCCCTCGATCGGATGGGCCTCGGGTGGGCCGGAGCTGCCCCCGCCGCCGACTAGCCCTCCTCGCATCGCAGCACATTCAGCCCCCCGGCGCGGACGCTGTTCCGCACCGGGGGGCTTTCCCGTGGGAGGAGCCGGACGGCTTTCAGCGCCGGATCACAGCCGCTCCCGGCGCTCCCACAGCCAGGCGAGGGCTTCGCGCGGGGTCAGCCCGTCGAGGTCGAGCGCGCGCAGGGCGGCGGCCAGATCGAGCGCCCCGGTCACGCCGGCGTCGGTGACGGCCGGATCGCCTGCGGACGCTTTGGCGAGGGGGGCGGCGGCATCACTGCCGGCATCCGGAATCCCGCTCCCGCTCGCGTCCCATGCGCCACGCTCCTCGGCGATCCGGCGGGGGGGCGCATGGCCGGCGTCCCGGCGAGCGGCATCCCACTCGGCCAGCAGCGACGAGGCCCGATCCGCAACATGCGCGGGCAACCCGGCAAGCCGGGCGACCTGCACGCCGTAGGCGCGATCCGCCGGGCCGGGGGCAACGGCATAGAGAAAGACGACGTTCCCGCCCGTCTCGATCGCGCCGACGTGCGCATTGGCGACCCCGGGGAGACCGGCGAGGGCGGTCACCTCGAGGTAGTGCGTCGCGAACAGGCAGCGCGCCCGGATGCCGGTCGCGATTTCCTCGAGCACGGCCCGCGCGATGGCGAGACCGTCGCCAGTCGAGGTGCCGCGCCCGATCTCGTCCAGCAGCAGCAGCGAGCGCGCGGTGGCTCCGCGCAGGATGGCGGCAGTTTCGATCATCTCGGTCATGAAGGTGCTCTGGCCGCGGGCGAGGTCGTCCTGCGCGCCGACGCGGGTGAAGATGCGGTCAACCAGCCCGATCCGCGCGGAGGTTGCGGGCACGAAGGACCCCACCTGCGCGAGCAGCACGATCAGCCCCGCCTGCCGGAGGTAGGTGCTCTTGCCGCCCATGTTCGGACCGGTGACGACCAGCAGGCGCGGGGCATGCTCGCCGCCCAGCCGCAGGTCGTTCGGGATGAAGGCCGCGCCCGCCAGCGACGCCTCCACGACCGGATGCCGCCCCCCGATGATCTCCAGTTCCGGACCGTCGGTGAGGATCGGCGCGGTCCACCCGTTCCGGGCGGCGGCCTCGGCGAGGGCGAGCAGGGCATCGGTCATGGCCAGCGCGCGAGCGGCCCGCTGGATGCCGGGAAGCCGCTCCCGCACCGCGGCGCAGGCGCGCAAGGCCGCCTCCCGTTCGAGCGCAGCGATCTCCTCGTCGGCAGCGGCAAGTTTCGCCTCGGCCTCCTTCAGGTCCGCGGTCACGAACCGCTCCCCGGCCGCGACCGTCTGCTTGCGGAGGTACTCGGGCGGGACCAGCGACAGGTTCGGACGCGTCACCTCGAGGTAGTAGCCGAAGACCTTCGTGTACCCGACCTTCAACGACCTGATCCCCGTCCGCTCCCGCTCCCGGCCCTCCAGCGAGGCAAGCCACTGCCGCGTGCCCGCGGCATCCGCGATGGCGCGGTCGAGGTCGGCCGAAAAGCCGGGGCGGATGCGCGCGACCCTCTCCGGGTCGGCGTCCACTGCCTCATCCAGCAGCGCGAGCACGCCGTCGCACGGCTCGAAGGCGACCTCGGCGCAGGGCGCATCGGGCGACAATCCGGCCAGCAGCGCAGCGACCGGCCCCGCCTGCCGCAGCGCCTCCGCCAGCGCCAGCAGATCGCGCGGCGACCCGGCCCCGGCGGCGACCCGCGCGGCAAGCCGTTCCAGATCGCCCGCGGAGTCGAGCCGCCTCCCCAGCGCCGCGCGCGACTCCGACGAGGCCACGAGCGCCCCGATCACCCGCTGCCGCGCCATCAGGGTGTCGATCTCCCGCAGCGGATCCCCGATCAGCCGCCGCAGGGCGCGGGCGCCCATCGCGGTGCGGGTGGTGTCCAGCACGCCGAGCAGGCTCCCGCGCGCGCCGCCCGTGCCGAGGCTCCTGGTCAGCTCGAGGTTGCGCCGGGTGGCCGGGTCCAGCCCGACGCGCCCCTCCGGCGGCACGACCCGCACCCCGGAGAGCGCGGCGAGCAGCGCGGGGTCGGCGTGCTCGACATGGGCGAGGATCATCCCCGCGGCGGTCGCTGCCGCGATCCGGCCCTCCAGCCCGAGCCCGTGCAGCCCGGCGACGCCGAAATGGCGGCAAAGGGCGTCGGCCGCGCGGGCCGGGTCGGCCTGCCACGGCTCCATCGTCCGCCGGTGGCCGGGAAGGGGAGCGGCCCACCCGGCGCCGTCGGCATCCGGCGGCAGCAACGTCTCGGCGGGATTCAGCCGCGCCGCCTCCGCCGCCAGCCCCGCGAGCGCCTCCGCGCCATCCCACTCGGCGGCGTTCCATTCCCCGGTGGAGACATCGACCCAGGAGAGCCCGATGCGCTCCCCGCGCCGGAAGGCCGCCGCGAGATACCTGCTCTCGGTGGCGGGCAACAGCGCCGCGTCGGCGACCGTTCCCGGCGTCAGCACGCGGGTGACCTCCCGCCGCACCAGCCCCCTGCCCGCCGGGGAGACCTGCTCCGCGATAGCGACGGTATGCCCCGCCGCCAGCAGCCGCCCGAGGTAGCGATGCAGGGCATGGTGCGGGAGACCGGCCATCGGCGACCGCCCGGAGCGCCCGAAATTGCGGCTCGTGAGATGGACCCGCGCATCCCGCGCGAGGGTGTGGGCGTCGTCGTCGAACGCCTCGTAGAAATCCCCGAGCCGGTAGAGCAGCACCGCGCCCGGGTGCTGCTCCTTCAGCGCGAGGTACTGCCTGCGGGAGGGCACGGCATCGGCAAGATCGGCCGATCCCTGCTCCGGGGCGGTCTCCGTCGCATCTTCGGTCCGGTCCGGGGCCAGGTCATCCTGCGGGGCGGGCATGGCGGCGATTGTACGCGGTCGCGGCTGCGACGATTCGGTCCAATTCCCTCGCGCCCGATGTGCCAGTCGTGTGCCGTCGTCCTCTGTACACCCGCGGACTACCCCAGCCACTCCTTCATCTGGGCCGCGGTGAGGTTGCCGCCGCAGACGATGGTGGCGACCCGCTGGCCGGCGAACAGGCCGCGGTGCGCCATGATCGCGCCGAGGCCGACGCCGCCGGACGGCTCGACCACCAGCCCGGCGTGGAGGTGGTAGAGCCGCATCGCCTCCAGCGTCACGCTGTCCGGCACGAGCAGGTAGTCCTGCACCAACCCCTTCAGGTCATCGAGCGCCTGCGGAACGGGCTGGCGGACGCCGATGCCGTCCGCGATGGTGTCGATCCGTTCGTGCGTCACGAGCGTGCCGGAGAGCATCGACTCGGTCATGGCGGGCGCGCCGCTGGACTGGACCGCGACGATGCGAACGTTCGGGCGCAAGGCGCGGATGGCGGTCGCCACCCCGGCCAGCATCGCGCCGTTGCCGAGCGGGACGACGAGCGCGTCGAACTCCTCCCCGAAGCGGGCGAGTTCGAGCCCCATCGTGCCGGCGCCCTCGGTCGGCTCCGGGTCGAGGCTGTCCTCGACGAAGCGGATGCCCTGCGCCGCGGCAGCCGCCTTGCCCGCCGCCTTCGCCGCGTCGAAATCCTCGCCCGCGAGGATGACCTCCGCGCCGAACGCGCGCATCCGCTCGATCTTGAGCGGGTTGGCGTTGACGCTCGCGTAGATCGTGATCGGCACGCCGGCCGCGCGGCAGGACCAGGCCATCGCCTGCCCGAAGTTTCCCGCGCTCGCGCACATGATCCGGTCCCGCGTGGCGAGGTTGCGGACCAGCCAGGTCGCCCCGCGGCCCTTGAAGGAACGGATCGGGTTGACCGTCTCCACCTTCAGGATCAATCGCGCGCCGAGCAGGTCGGAGAGGGACTCGTTCACGTACTGCGGGGTCCGCAGGTAGACCGGGTCGATGGCCCGCTCGGCCTCCTCGATCCGGGCAAGCGTGATGCGGCGGTCGGATGATTCGGTCATGAACGGGACGCTCCTGGACGCGAGAAAGGCCGGTCGATTGGCGGCGCGGCTCTGCCATACTGCCGCCCGCTGACTCCATCTTCGCAGAAAGGCGCGCCGTGACCATCCCCGCCGAACCGATCCGCGACCGACAGCCGGCCAAGCCGCCGGTCACGCAGGAGTTCCCGCGCCCGTGGCCGGAGCGGAGCGTCCTCGAAGGCCGCCATGCGCGGCTGGAACCGCTCGACGCCTATCGCCACGCGCCGGGTCTCTACCGGCTCGGCCACGACGGCAGCGAGGCCGCCCTCCGCTCATGGGACTACCTGCCCTACGGCCCATTCAGCAGCGAAGATGCCATGCGGGAGTGGATCGCAACGCAGACCGCCGGGAAGGACCCGCACTTCTACGCCATCGTCGACCCGGCGACCGGCGAGGCGAAGGGCTGGGGCACGCTGATGACGATCGAGCCGGCCCACGGCAGCATCGAGATCGGCCACCTCTGGTTCAGCCCCGCGATGCAGCGCACGCCGATGGCGACCGAGGCCATCTTCCTCATGCTGAAACAGGCCTTCGACGACCTGGGCTATCGCCGCATGGAGTGGAAGTGCGACGCGATGAACGTCCCCTCGCGGCGGGCGGCGGTCCGCTTCGGCTATACCCACGAAGGGCTGTTCTTCAACCACCGCATCGTCAAGGGGCGCAACCGCGACACGGCCTGGTTCTCCATTCTCGACGAGGAATGGCCCGCCCTCCGCGCGGCCTATGAGACCTGGCTCGCGCCGGAGAACTTCGACGAAACCGGCCAGCAACGCCAGCACCTCAGCGACCTCACCCGCGCCGCGAATCGACGCTGACAGGGCTGATTGGCTTGTGAGGTTATGGGGGATTCGGTCCAATGCGGAGGGCTGGCCGCGATGGCCAGCCCCCAGGGTCAATCGCCTACAGGCCGATGCGCCGGGATGGCCCGTCAGCCTTTCATATCCCGATCACGGACATCCATAGCGCGGCCAAAGGGGCCGGCGGTGGTGCGGGCGGCATCGCGGACAGGGTTGCGGGTCTGCCCCTGCTTGCCGACGCCCGCGGCAAGCGCGGCGAGCGCGGCGAGCCCGAGGATCGCGCCGCCAGCGACGGCGGCGGCGGCGGGAATCAGGCGCTGCTTCACGCGGCGGTCGAAGTCGGCCCGGTCGTTGACGTGGGGGAAGGGCTCCTCCGGCACGGGCACGCCGAGGAAACGGCAGAGCGGCTCCCAGCCCTCCGCCACGTCGAAGACCAGCAGGCGGTCCGGCGAGACGGTCCGCTCCACCGCCGCGTTGTGGGCGGTGTAGACATCGATCGCGTGCTGCCGGTCGGCGAAGCGACCGCCGAAGGTTCCCTGCCAGATCGCGCCGTCGATCACGCGCACGGCGTCGCGCGGGCGGGCGTCGACCATTCCGGCGACGGCCATGATGCCCTTGACCGCGAGCGACGACTCCAGCGCCTTCGGCATCCGGTAGATCGTGCTCGCCACGCTGTCGTACCAGCGGTCGGCGTCGCGGACGGTGAGGATCACCTTCGCCTGCGGGTTGACGTTGACGAGTTCCCGCCAGAAGTAGGCGCCCGGCCAGTCGACCACGGCCTGGTGCTGGTGGAAGAGGGGCTGCCAGTCGATCGCGCCGCCGCGCTGCTTCTGGTCGAGCGCCGCGGCCCAGAGCGAGAAGCGCGCGGGGTGGTTGAAGTTGTCGGCCATGTGATCGCAGGGGCCGAACCCGAGTTTCTCGAGGGCCTCCTTGAGCGAGGCGGTTCCCGTGCGGCCGAATCCCGCGCCGATGATCCTGAGCGTCATGTGGGGCCTCCCGCCGTGCGAGCCGCCATCCCGGGCGATCCCTGTGGCGATGTCACGCGCGCGCCCCGGCTCGCCTGCCGGGTGATGCGCGCAAACCGGAGGATAAACGAGCGGCGGGTTCGGCGGGTTCCGTGCGCCTGGAGGCGAACGATTCCGGCGGCGCCAGCCCCGCGGGATGTCGTGACAGCACGACTGTTGACAGCGTGACGTTCCGGTGCTATCTTGCGCGCATCAGCCAAAAGGGCACCGACGGGGCAGGCGCCCCGTCACGGACCCGGGGAGCCGCAGGCGGCGGCATCCCCCGGCGTTGCCATCCCCGACGGGCGGGGAGCATGGGAGGCGGGCAATGGCGTGCGTGCATGGGCGAAAGAAGGACAGCGAGCGCGGCAAGCAGCGGCGGGAGGCGAAGCAGCGAAGCGTGGTGCTGGACCGGTTGAGCAAGCTCGGGGCGCAGTTCTGGTCGGCGGTGGACTGCCTGAAGACCCGGCACAGCATCGAGCGCATGAAGCTGCGGGGAATCACCTACCGGGAGTTCCTCGACACGTGGCGGCAGGGCGAGTGGCTGCCGGATCCCGAGAACCCGGACGGGTTCATCGCCGCCCTCGGGCGGTGCCGGATCGTGGTCATCTTCCGCGAGGAAGTGCCGCACCTCGTGACCGCCAAGTACGTGGCGGCGCACCAGTCGATCTGACGGTTCCGGGGGCGGCGCGGTCCGGTTCGCGCCGCCCCCGGCCGGGATGCGGGTCGCTGGCGGCGATCTCGACAGGGTGGCGGGGAGGGGCCATCGCGAGCGGCAAGTGCCGATGTCATGGTTGACAGATCAGCGATTTCGCGCCATACTGTCCGGACCATTTGCGGAGCCGATCGCGACGGCGAGGCAGGTGGCGAGATGGACCGATCCGCGGGAGGAGGCATCCACCCGTGTCGCGGGGTCGTAGCCATCCGTGGGTAACCGTGTCCCGCTCCGCGCGCGCGAGCGAGGCAGCCAGGCCACACCGCCGACGGTCGCCCATGATTCTTCCATCTACACGCGAGAGCGACGGGCCGGGCTGACCAGCCGACACCCGCCGCCTCGTTCCAGGAACCGCCGCCCCACATGGGCGGCGTCAGTCGTCTCAGGGGCAGGAGGCCCATGTCGATGCGAGAACACCGGTACCCCCGAACCGTCCCCGACCCGACGGATCACGACAACCCGACACCCGCCGACCGGCCAGTTTCCCTCGCGAAACTGGCCGCCGCCGTCACTGGAGAAGATGCGATGGAGAACGTTGCCCGACTCGACAAGTGGACCCCGCGCGTAACGCTCACCCCGAGTGGTCGCAAGAAGGAGCGCCAGCACGCGGCGGAGAAACGCTCGCGGCAGGAGATGGAACGTAGCCGCTCGGTCCTCCCGTGGTGGCAGGTCGATCGCCTGCCCTCGTATCTCTGGAGCCCCTGGCAGTGCGAGTGGACCTATCACGCGATGCAGCGCGCGCTGGAGCGGAACATCACCGATGAGGAGTTTCGAACGACCTTCCAGTTCGCCACCTGGCAGGTGGACGAGCACAGCAGGCGGCTCAACGCCACGTATGGACGATTCGAACTCGTCATCAGCATCGACGGGCCGCTGCCCGTCGTAATCACGGTCATGTACATCGAGGAGAGAGCCGCCTGATCGTGAGCGCGAGAACTCGCCCACTCACTGCCGCCCCGCACACACGGGGCGGCGTCATTCCCGTCCGAACGCGACAAGGAGCTACCGCCCAGATGCCGTTTTTCTTCCACGCCGACGACAACCCGACCCGCCACCCGTCCGAGATGTCCGTCATGGTCAACACCATGGCCATTGGCGAGGACGATGCCTTCCGCACCGCCTTCCTCGTCTCCCACCTGAGCGACGAGCAGACCTCTGGCCCCAGCGTCATCTGCTCGCTCTGGGTCGACATCGCGCACGAGAACGAGGACGAGGATGGTGACCCGATCCTCACCTACGTGCTCACGGGCGAGGAGGAGGCCGAGTCCTCGATGGAATGGACGATGGTCTTCACCCCGCAGCAGGCGCGGGCCCACGCCTACGCGATGCTCCGCCTGGCCGATGGTCTCGACGCGATGATCGAGAACGGCGAGTACGGCGCCCGCGCCGTGCCAGACATCCCCGTCTACCGCAGCGAGCCGCAGTTGTAGGCCCATGCGGACGAACGGGCAGGGCGCGAACCAGTCGCTCCCTGCCCGCCTGGCTGACCCGTTGCGGCCGTCGCTACCCGAGCATCCCGCCGTCCTTCAGCCAGCGCGAGGCGATGGCGTCCGCCGTTCGATAGGCGAGCGCGCCGACGGTGCCCGTCGGGTTGTAGCCCGCGTTCTGCGGGAAGGTCGACCCTCCCGCGACGAAGAGGTTCGGCAGCCCCCAGACCTGCCCGTGGGAGTTCACCACCGAGGTTTCGGGCGAGGTTCCCATGATGGTTCCGCCCTGCACGTGGGTGGACTGATAGGGGGTGATGTCGAAGTCTGGCAGGTCGCCGCGGACGTCCTTGTGGGTCGGGGCCATCGCGTCGGCGATCGGCTGCAGGACGTTGTCCGCGATGTAACGGACCATCTTTCGCTCGTTGTCCGTCCAGTTGAAGGTGATCCGCAGCAGCGGGTTGCCCCACGCGTCGCGATAGGTGGGATCGAGGTCCATGTAGTTCTGGCGATAGGCGGGTGATTCGCCCTGCATGGTGAAGAAGGCGCTGCGGTTGTACCAGTCGTGCACGGCCTGCTTCCAGCCGGCGCCCCAGCGGGGGGAGCCGGGCGGCAGGGGACCGCTGCCGAGGATCGGCGCGGAGCCGGGGTTGTTGCAGGCGATGCTGCCGCCGCCGAAGAAGTCGAGGTCCTTGTGGTCGAAGTTGTCCGAGTTGAACTCGTCGATCGCGTACCCGTTGGACCCCGACCCCATGAAGCGGTTGGTCAGCTTGTCCTCCCACCAGACATTCGCGATCGCGCCGCCGACGACGGCGCCGGTCTGGTAGGTGTAGTTGCGGCCGACGTTCCCCGTGCCCGCCGCCGGATCGTAGGCCTCGCCGATACCGGAGAGCAGCAGCAGGCGGGTGTTCTCGAGCGTCCACGCGGAGAGCACCACGAGATCGGCGGTCTGCGTTTGCTCCTGGCCGGAGGCGTCGTAGTAGGAGACGCCGGTGGCCTTCTTCCCGTCGTGGTCGATCCGGAAGGCGTTGGAGAGTTGGCGGATCTCGACGCGGCCGGTCGCGAGCGCGCTGGGGATCACCGTCGTCATCGGGCTCGCCTTCGCGCCGGCGTGGCAGCCGTACCCGGCGCAGAACCCGCAGTAGTTGCACGCGCCGAGGGTCTGCCCGTCCGGGTTGGTGTAGCGGGCGGGGCTGTTGGCGCTCGGCTGCGGGAAGGGCTGGTGGCCGACCTTCGCCGCGCCGTCGCGAAAGAGGGTCGGGCCGTAGGCGATGGTCACCGGCGGCTGCGGGTACTCGGTCGAGCGCGGCCCCTCGAAGGGGTTGCCGCCCGGTTGGAGGGCGCCGTTGAGGTTGCCCGCCTTGCCTGCGATGCCGAAGGTCTGCTCGTACTGCGTGTAGAAGGGCTCGAGTTCCTCGTAGGACACGCCCCAGTCCTGGATCGTGGTGTCCTCCGGCAGGAAGGTTTTGCCGTAGCGGGTTTCGAGATGCGTGCGGTACTCGAAGAAGTAGGGGAGATAGCGCCACGACACGCCGTTCCAGTGGACGGCCGCGCCGCCGACGCCATTGCCGGGCTTGAACGCTCCGTACTGGCGCATCGGCCGAGCTGACTGCGCGTCCTTGTTCCGGAAGGTGACGGTGACGTTCGCGAGATTCTGGTGCAGTTCGCTCTGGACGCCGAAACGCCACTCGTCGAAGTGGTCCTGGATGAAATCGGGCCAGGTGGCGCGGTAGGGGCCGCGCTCGAGCGCGACGATCTTCAGCCCGGGCGAGCGCTTCGCCAGTTCGTTGGCGATGATGCCGCCCGCGACTCCCATCCCGACGATCAGCACGTCCACATGCGGCAGGGTCGCCATCTCACTCCCCCTCGTGATGCGCGAAGCCCTGCACGTCGGCGAGGGACTGGTACGTGCCGGTGAACTCCTCGCCGTGCTTCCCGATCCACCCGGCGTAGCCGAGTTGCGCGCCGGGGAAGCCGATGAGCCGCCACCCCGCCATGCCGAGGTTGCCGCCATGGATCGGGTCCGCGAAGAAGCCCGCCTGCGTGTAGGAGAGCAGCATGGTGAAGAAGGCCCTGGCCGGGATGGCGACCGGCGGCGCGAGATCGGCGAGCGACCCCGGCGCGCCCTCCGTGGGCGGCGTGACGAGCGAGGCCGACCCGAAGGTGTCAGGCTTGCCCTGCTCCAGATCGGCGAGGATAGCCTCCTGCCGGGCTGGGGAAATCGCGGCGAAGCCCTGGCCGAAGCGCGACTGCGCCTCCCCTTCGAGCCCGAGGATGCCGATCCGGAACCGCTCGCGCACGGTCATGATCGACTGGTCGCCCTGCGTCGGTTCGCCGGGCGTGAAGGGCCCCTGCCGGTAGTAGGGACCGCGGAACCCGGCCTGCTCGTTGGCGAGCTGGCGGTCGATGAAGACCACGACGCCCGCCTCCTTCGCGCCGGGGCCGAGATCGTCGGCGGGGATCAGCCGCTCGCAGGCGGCCTCCAGCACCGCGGCCTGGAAGGGCGAGAGCGAGACATAGCCGCGAAGGAGCGCCGGGCCGGCGCCCGGTTGCGGAGTTCCCGGCGCTTCTGGCGCGGCCAATCCGGCATCCTGCTGGGCGAGCGCGAGGGGAATCGCGGCGGCGGTCGCCACTGCCCCGGCCGCGCCGAGCGCCCCCGCACCGAGGAACCGGCGGCGATGCAGCAGCGCGCGCATCTCCCCTGCGTCGGCTGGCGTTGGTGTCTGTGGATCATCCATACGGTCGCTCCATCCGGGCATCGACGGGCTGCGCACAGGCAGCGCGATGTGAGCCTATCACGGTGGACCGGTCCCCAAACGTCCTCCAGCATTGCGCGGAACGCAGGTTGGCGCGATGCTCCCCCTACGAACCGAATCGCGGGAGGGTCAGCCGGCATGGACGCTGGAACGGACCAGGATCGGACGGGCGGCGGCAGCGGCAGGCAGCGGGGACGGAAGGATGCATCCGGCTTCCCCGCGTGGCTGCGGCGGCAGTTGGATGCCCGCGGGTGGAGCCAGGCGGAGTTTGCCCGCCGCGCCGGGGTGTCCCGCAATGTCGTCAGCCAGTGGGCGGGCGGCACGCGCCGGCCGAACGCGGAGAGCGCGGCCCGCATCGCCGCCGCGTTCTACCTGCCGCTCGACGACGTGCTCGCGGCCGCCGGGATGCGCCCGATGCGGGCGGGAGACCCGCCCCATGTCGCCCGATTCGTCTGGATGATCCGCCATCTCGACTGGGACGAGGACCGGATCGCGGGGCTCACCGGGCTTCTCGAAGGCTGGATGGACCGGGACTACGCGGACACCGACCCGGCGGCCCGGCCTGCCGCGCCCGGCCCCCGGCCCGGCCAGGCCGAACTCCCGCTCGATCTGCGACAAGACTCCTGACCGTCGGAGATCACTCCGCCGCGCCGAAGAGCGCATCGAGCGCCAGCGAGACCCCGGGGATGGCCGCGGGCGAGATCTCGCCGCCACGCGACACGTGTTCATCGTATCCGCCATCGTCGCGACGAATCCACCGCCGAATGGCGCGCTGGCCCGGCTCCACCAGCCAGATTTCGGCGTCGCCCCGCAGCAGGTAGCCGGGGATCTTCGTCGTCTGATCATCATCTCCCGTGCTGGGTGACCAGATTTCCACGACCAGCAGCGCCGGCTCGTGATCGAGGTCCGCGCCGTCCATCCCGGCGGTCAGGCGCGGCGCCGGGAGAACCACGACATCCGGGATGTCATAGCTCCCAGCCGAAATGGCGAGTTTGGCGTGGTTCGCGCGCACCCTGAGGCGGGATGCATCGGTCTGGCTCCACAGCATCGCGGCGATGGCCACGACCAGGTCGCCGTGTCGCTGGCTCATCACCGGCTTCTCGGTCGGGATGCCGTCCCGCAACTCGGTGAGTTTGTACGCCGCATCGCCGGCGATGCGCTCGTACGTGGCTGGGTCCATTCGCTGCTGGATGACCATGCGCGCCTCCCGGCGGTCGTTCGTCGTCGCGGCTCCGTGCGGTGAAGCATGCGCGACGGCAGACGAACCGCGGCGTTCCGGCAGGGCGCGGGCCGGTGGCGCATCCGGCCCCGGCGCGGGATGATGACGGCACGATCCGACCGGCCCCGTGGAGCGCCGCCCGATGCCGCATGAAACCCCGCCAACCCCGATCCGCGTCCATGTCCGGGCCGCCGGGCCGGAGGACGTCCCGGCCATCACCCGCATCTACAACGCGGGCATCGAGGACCGTCTCGCCACGCTCGAGACCGAACCGCGCGACGAGGCCGAGCGCGCGGCGTGGCTGGCGGCGCGTTCGGAGCGGCATCCGGTGCTGGTCGCGGCGAACGAGGCGGGCGAGGCGATCGGCTGGGGTTCGATCAACCCGTTCAACCCGCGCCCCGCCTATCGCCACGTCGCGGATTTCTCGATCTACGTGGACCGCGAGGCGCGCGGGCAGGGGGTCGGGTCGGCGCTCCTGCCCGCCCTGATCGAGACGGCGCGGGGCCTCGGATATCACAAACTGGTGCTGGCCGGGTTTCCGTTCAATGCGCCCGGTGTCGCCCTCTACCGGAAGTTCGGCTTCCGCGAGATCGGAACCTACCGCGAGCAGGGGATGCTCGACGGCCGCTGGGTGGACGTGATCCTGATGGAACGGATGCTCTGATCGGCGGACAACCGCCCCGGTCACGGTCACCAGAAAGCCCCTTCCTCCGCCACAGCAGGCCGGGTACCCTTTGGGTGGCGGTTGGGGATGAGTGCCTCCCCACGCTACATCGGCGACTGCTCCGCATAGGTCAGCAGCGCGTCGTATTTCGGCGCGTTGGCGCGGGACTGGCCGGGGTACTCCTTCGCGCCCCAGCGGCCCCACTTGGTGATGCCGTCCACGTCGGTGAAGTGGTGGAACAGTTGCCCGGTCTGCTGCCGCCAGTCGTCGAGGTAGGCGAGATAGACCTGCTTCATCCGGGCGTCGCGGTTCACCCGGTCGAAGAGCGTGTTGAGCGCGTCGTCGTTCTCGAAGCCTGCGAACCCGACGAGATGCTGGCCGCCCTCGTAGCTGCCGAGCGGCACGCCGTAGACGCCAGCCGCGGCGACCTGCTCGGCGATGATCCCGTGCATCTGCCGGAGTGAGCCGTAATCGAAGACCGGGCTTCCCGCCGGGTCGTTCAGCAGCCAGTCGAAGATGCCGTCCACACCGAGCTGCTTCATCTTCGCGGCGTCGGCATTTTCCGTCACGGTGCGCCCAAAGTAGGGGGCGATGGCCAGCAGGTCCACCCGGGACGCCGCCGCCCCTGCGCCGTGGACCGTCTCGACCTGGGCGAGGATGGTGGAGGTCAGGAAGTCGTTCGCCGCCTGCGTCGCCATCACCCGCCGCACGCGGGAGGCGTCGCCGAAGCCGGTCTCGAAGCGGTCGTGCGCCTGGCCGGCCCGGTTGGCGTAGAAGCGCACCATGCCAACGAAGGAATCGCCGCCGGTGTCCAGTCCCGCGGCGACGCCCTGCGCCTCGGCGTAGGCGGTCTGGTCGAAGATGCCGTTCCACACCTCGTTGGACCACTCGACCGACACCTTCCGCGCCGCGCCGAGTTCCTGGGCGGCGAGCGCGCCCCATGCCTGGATGCCGGCGTTGTCGAGCAGGTGCGGGAGGGTGAACCATGCGTCCGCGCCGAGGACGTTGCAGAGGCGGCACATGATCTCGACCGGAACGCCCCGGCTGGTGGACCAGAACTGGTGGGACGGCAGGGCGCGGTCCGCGAAGGAGGCGAGGGAGGAGTTGTTGGTCCCGGCCCAGTCCATGAAGCGCAGGGAGGCGAACGGGCGCAGGTTGCGGAGGAACTGGGGGTCGAAGCGCGCCCGCTCCGGGTCCTCGGCGAAGCCCGAGTAGTCGCCGCCGCAAGCGCCGGGACCGTTGACCGCGGTGAAGGGGTCGCTGCGGCAGATGCCGCCGGCGGGCGTCATGGTCACGTCGCGCAGCGGGTTCCCGGGATCGGTCTCGACGAGGTTGACGATGGCGATGAGGTCGGTGTCCGGGCCGGTCACCTTCCCGAGCCGGATCACGTCGTGGCCGGGTTCCTGGCTGACCACGGTGACGTTGCCGTACTCCAGCACGCCGCTGCCCTTCCACCGGACGTGGAAGACCGCCTCGGACAGGCCGGGATCGGGCGGGCTGGCGGTGAAGAGCACCGAGCGCGCCACCTGGTTGGCGAGCAGGGAGCGCACGTTGCCGTCGCTGTCGAGGTCGAGCGCGCGGTTGTCCT
>CAIPGK010000070.1 GCA_903864575.1 uncultured Chloroflexota bacterium | reverse complement strand
GCGCCTATTGGCGCGGCGACGAGAAACGCCCGATGCTCCAACGTATCTACGGGACCGCGTGGCCCACGCAGGACGCCCTCGACACCCATCTCCAGCGTCTCGAGGAAGCCCAGCGCCGGGACCATCGTCGCCTCGGCCGCGACCTCGACCTCTTTTCAGTCAACGAGGAAATCGGCCCCGGGCTCATCCTCTGGCACCCGAAGGGAGCAATGATCCGGTACCTCGTCGAGCAGTTCGAGCAGAAGGAGCAACTCTCCCGCGGCTATGACCTCGTCTACACCCCCCACATCGCCTCGGAGAAGATCTACAAGACATCGGGCCACCTCGAGACCTACAAGGAAAACATGTACAGCCCGATGTCCATCGAAGAGGTCGACTACTACCTCAAGCCGATGAACTGCCCCGGCCACATCATGATCTACAAGAGCCGGGTCCACTCCTATCGCGACCTCCCGGTCCGCCTTGCCGAACTCGGCACCGTCTACCGATACGAGCGCTCCGGCACCCTGCACGGCATGCTTCGCGTCCGCGGCTTCACGCAGGACGACAGCCACATCTTCTGCACGCCGGACCAGGTCATCGACGAGGTGCGCGGGGTCATCGACCTCGCCATCCATATGGCTGGCGTCTTCGGTTACCAGTTCCAGGCCTATCTCTCCACCCGCCCTGAGAAGGCCATCGGCTCCGACGAGGTCTGGCAGCAGGCCACCGATGCCCTCAAACGGGCGATGGAAGAGCGCGGCCTCTCCTACAAGGTGGACGAGGGCGGCGGGGCGTTCTACGGCCCGAAAATCGACATCAAGTGGGTCGACGCCCTGGGTCGCGAGTGGACTGGCCCGACCATCCAGGTCGATTTCAACCTTCCCGAGCGCTTCGACGTGACCTACGTGGCCGAGGACGGCGAGCGTCACCGGGTCGCGATGATCCACCGCACCCTGCTCGGCTCGATGGAGCGCTTCGTGGGCGGGCTCGTCGAGCATTACGCCGGAGCATTTCCGGTCTGGCTTGCTCCGGTGCAGGCGTCGATCATTCCGATCACGGACGACCAGGTCGAGTTCGCCCGAGACGCCCAACGGAAACTCGCCGACGCCGGTCTCCGGGCCACTGTCGACGATGGCCGCGACCGGATGCAGGCCAAGATCCGCAACGCCCAGCTCGAGAAAATCCCCTACATGCTGGTCATCGGCAAGCGGGAGGTGGAGGCGGGCGCAGTCGCCGTTCGCCTGCGCAACGGCCGCGATCTCGGCGCGATGCCGCTCGATGACGCCGTCGCCCTGATCGCCAGCCGCGCCGCAAGCAGGTCGCTCTACCTCGACGAGCAGGAAGAGGCCGAAGCCCGGCAGGCCTGATCAGCTACCTCGTACGTTACCGAGCCGCCCGTTCGCCTCCGCCTCGCGGCGTTGTGCAAGCGGGCGACTCGACATCTCCGATTTCAAGGTCCCCCTCTGGCCATCCTCGCCGAGACTCGCATCCGATGCCGGCGAGAGATTTGGTCCAACCTCGGTGCACTCAAGCGCCGCGGACAGCAGCGTGACTCCCGGCCATGCGTGCGGATTCGTCGTAGTGTCCACGCTCAACCACGACGACCAACGCTGCTATCGTCTTCCGCACGTCGAGAGGAGCGCGAACCCGTGGCGACGGTCACTGTCTGGATCCTCGGGGACCAACTGCTCGAAGAACACCCCGCCCTCGTCCGCGCAGAGCAGGTCGCAGGACGCGACCATGTTCGCGTGTTGCTCATACGCAGCCAGGAGCGGATCGGCCAGCAGCCCTACCACCGGCGCAAACTCGTCCTGCTCCTCTCCGCGATGCGCCACTACGCCGAGCGCCTGCGAGCGGAAGGCTGGTCCGTCGATGAACTAGACGCGGAGGACTTTCCATCCGGGGTGGCTCGGCATGCAGTCGATCGCGAAACGACTCGCATCATCTGCATGGCCGCCGCCGAGGACGCGACCAGAAGGTTGCAGGAGGGGCTCTCCAAGCGCGCGGGAGTCCCGGTCGACATCCTGCCAAACACCCAGTTCCTGATCGGCCGCTTCGACCCCTACGCCGGCGAGTCTCCAAAGCGCACCGTCATGGAGACCTTCTATCGACGCATGCGCCAGCACTTCGACCTCCTGCTCGACCCCGACGGCCAGCCGTCAGGCGGCCGCTGGAACTTCGATGAGGAGAACCGTAAACCTCTTCCTGCCGGTCTCCGGGCGCCCGCGCCGATCTGCTTCGCCCCTGACGCCATCACCCGCGCGATCATCGCCGAGGTTGCCGCCATTCCTGGCGCAGTCGGCCCGGCCGAGGGATTCGATCTCCCTGTTACCCGGAAGGATGCGCTCGCCGCCCTCGATGGCTTCATCGACCACCGCCTCCCCGGTTTCGGTCCATACGAGGACGCCATGCGCTCAGGCGACGGCGTTCTCTATCACTCGCGTCTCTCCGCGGCCCTGAACATCGGATTGCTGGAACCGTTGGAAGTCGCGCGCGCAGCCGAGGTGGCCTGGCGGGAGGGCCGCGCGCCCATCGCATCCGTCGAGGGCTTCATCCGGCAGATCATCGGCTGGCGGGAGTACATCGCCTGGCAATACTGGCAGCAGATGCCCGATCTGTGGGCCGCCAACTCCTGGGACCACCACGCCCCGCTCCCCGCCTGGTTCTGGTCGGGTGAGACCGACATGGCCTGCCTCCGCGACGTGTTGACCCGCGTTCTCGACACCGGCTACAGCCATCACATCGAACGCCTGATGATCATCTGCAACTTCGCCATGCTGGCAGGCATCGACCCGGCCGAGGTCGCGCGCTGGTTCCTCGCCGCCTACGAGGACGCGTACGAGTGGGTGGTCCTCCCCAACGTAATCGGCATGGGGCTCAATGCCGACGGCGGCCGCACCGCCACCAAGCCCTACGTCGCCTCCGCCGCCTACATCCACCGCATGAGCGACTTCTGCCGCGGCTGCGCCTACGACCGCCGCGCCCGTCTCGGCGACAACGCCTGCCCCTTCAACGCGCTCTACTGGGATTTCATGATCCGCAACGAAGCGCGCCTCAAGGCCAACCCACGCACCGGTCCCGCCGTTCTCGGGGTGAATCGCATCGACACGGAGGAACGGGCCGCGATTCGGGAGCGCGCCGACGCGATCCGCGCCGCCATCCCCTCCTACCAGCACCAGGAGGCTGCCCCATGAGAGGCGTGAAGAAGCAGCATCTCCCGGAGAAGATCTGCCCCGTCTGCGGCCGTCCCTTTGCGTGGCGGAAGAAGTGGGCACGCGACTGGGAGAACGTCATCTATTGCAGCGACCGCTGCCGCCGTGCCGCAAAGCCAGCAGACAGGGATGTCAGGTGACCGCCGACCTCCGCCGCGACTTCGCGGACCGCGACGACCTCTCCGTCTACCTTCGCGAGCAGTTCCCGGGGGCGACCGCGCGGGGGGAGGACATCTCCCCGATCCGGGGTGGCAGACGCTCCGCGCTCACCGCCCTCGCTCGGATCGACCCTGTCCGCTACGCAGCCACCCGGAACGACCTGAACGGCGCAGTGACCCGGCTTTCGCCCTACATCCGGCATGGTGTCCTCTCGCTCGCCGAAGTCCGCGACGCCGCCCTCGCCCGGGCGATCGAGCCGGGTCAGGCCTACAAACTGGTGCAGGAACTCGCCTGGCGCGACTACTGGCGCAGGCTCTACGCCGAGATCGGCGCGGGTGTCTGGCGCGACCGGGAACCGCTGAAGACCGGGAAACGCACCGACCGCTACGCCCCGGACCTCCCGCCAGAGATCGAGCGCGGCGAAACCGGCCTCGCCTGCATGGACGCCTTCGCCCGCGAACTCCGGGAGACCGGATATCTCCACAATCACGCCCGGATGTGGGTTGCCGCCTGGGTCGTCCACTGGCGAGGCGTCCGCTGGCAGGCCGGCGCACGCTGGTTCTTGCGGCACCTGCTTGACGGCGACCCCGCCAGCAACAACCTCTCCTGGCAGTGGGTCGCAAGCACATTTAGCAGCAAGCCCTACCTCTTCAACCGCGAGAATCTCGCCCGCTACACAGGCAATCGCTACTGCCGGGAGTGCCCGTTGCGCGACGCCTGCCCGTTCGACGCCCCCTACGAGGAACTCCAGGCCCGGCTCTTCCCCGGCGTTCCATCGCCAGACCACCGCCCGGCAGCGCGGAAGGATCGCCGGCGATGACAATTCGACGCCCGATCGTCTGGGTTCACGGCGACGATCTCTCCCCGGAGAATGCGGCAATCGCGGCCAACCCCGTCGCGCCAGCCATCTTTGTCTTCGATGACCGCGCGATCGAGCGCTACAAGGTCACCCTGAAGCGCATCGCCTTCATCTACGAGTGCCTGCTTGAACTCCCGGTCGTCATCCGGCGAGGGGATCCCGCTGTCGAGGTGCTCGCCTTCGCGCGCGAGCACGACGCGGACGCGATCCTGACCACCCCGTCGCCCGCCCCCGGTTTTCGCCAGATCGTCCGCACGCTGGAACGGAATCTGCCTGTGGACATCCTGTCCGGGATGCCCTTCGTGCCCGATCTGCACTACGACCTCGGCCGTTTCTCCCGCTATTGGCGCACTGCCGAGCGACACGCGATGAGCGCTGCTGACGAGTGATGGCGCGACCCCCGGCATCGTATGCTCAGCCTATCGCGCGATGGCGCCGCAGCCCGACGGAGCAGAATGATGGCCACCTCCAACCCCACCAACCTCTTTTCCCAGGTCATCGCCGCCTGCCGCGCCCGTCCCGGACGGACCAAGATCGCAGACTCCACCGGAGCGAATCTGACTGGTGTCGACGTCCTCGTTCGCGCGCTCGTGCTGCGCCGGATTCTGCGGCGCGGCTTTCTCACTCCGGATGAGCGGACGGTCGCTCTGCTGCTCCCGCCGTCGGCAGCAGGCGTCGTCGCCAACCTCGCGCTCGCGCTCGACCGCCGGGTAACGGTCAATCTGAACTACACCCTGAAAGCTGACGTTCTCGATGGATGCCTCGCCCGTGCGGGGGTGCGTCATGTCCTCACCAGCCGGGCCTTTCTCGACAAGGTTCCCTACGATCTGAAAAACGCCAAGTTCGTCTACCTGGAGGACCTTCGCGACACCGCGTCTCCGCTGGACAAGGCGCTCGCCTACGCCCAGGGCCGGATGATGCCCGTCGGCATGCTGCTCTCCGCCCTGGGGCTCCATGACCTTCCCGAGAATGACCTGTTCACCATCATCTTCACCTCCGGCACGACCGGCACCCCCAAGGGCGTCATGCTCTCCTACGGCAACATTACGTCAAATCTCGAAGGAGTCGACCACGTCATCCGCTGGACCGGCGACGACGTCGTCATCGGCGTGCTGCCCTTCTTCCACTCCTTCGGGTCCACCATCACCATCTGGGCCGTGCTGACCCGCGACGTGACTGCCGTCTACCACGCCAACCCGCTCGACGCGCAGATCGTCGGCCGCCTGACAAAGGAGTGGCGCGGCACGATCCTCCCGGCGACCCCGATGTTCCTTCGCGCCTACCTGCGCCGGTGCAGCCCCGAGGAGTTCTCGACCCTGGCCGTCGTCGCCGTCGGCGCGGAGCGCATGCCGGAAGCGCTGGAGCGTGAGTTCCACGAGAAGTATGGGCTCGAAACCATCCAGGGGTACGGAAGCACGGAGATGTCGCCGCTCGTCTCGGCGAACGTGCCCGTCAACCGCGCCCGCGTCGATCCGGCCCAGTGGAACCGCCCCGGAACGGTGGGCCGCCCTATTCCGGGCGTCGTCACCAAAGTGATCGATCCGGATACCGGCGTCGAGCTCCCAGCCAGCGAACCAGGTCTTCTTCTCGTCAATGGCCCCAACCGGATGCTCGGCTATCTTGATGACCCGAGCGCTACGGCGGACGCGTTGCGCGACGGTTGGTACATCACCGGCGACATTGCCGCGGTCGACGAGCAAGGCTTCATAGCCCTCAAGGACCGCCAGAGCCGCTTTGCCAAGATCGCCGGCG
>CAIPGK010000069.1 GCA_903864575.1 uncultured Chloroflexota bacterium | reverse complement strand
GGCCTGTACGCGGCCAATACCCTCCTCGAACTCGGCCTGAGCGACGACGATCTGTTTGCCGTCGCCTGGCGCATGGAAGGCCACGGCGACAATGTCGGCGCGGCCATCTATGGCGGCGCGGTGCTGGCGGTGCCGGGCGTCCGCGCTCCCGTGCGCCTGCTCAGTCATCAACCGCTCGACCTCGAGGCGGTCGTCTTCATCCCGGAAATGACCGGGGCGACTTCCGCCGCGCGCGCCGCGCTCCCAGCGACCATTCCTCACGCGGACGCCGCTTTCAACATCGCCGCCAGTTCCGGACTTGTCCTCGGACTGCACACCGGGAACCGCGCTCTGATCGGAGCGGGCATGCACGACCGCCTGCACGAGCCCTATCGCGCCCGGCTCTTTCCCCATCTCGAACCGATGACCTCCGCTGCCCGAGCGGCGGGAGCCCTGGGCGCAGCGCTCTCCGGCGCGGGGCCGACCATCCTCGCCCTCTGCGAAACGGAGGTTGTCCCGGCGGTTTGCGCCGTGCTCGAGACCGTCGCCCGGCAAACGCATACCCCCGGCCGGGTCGCTCGCCTTCGCCCGGCCCACTCCGGTGTCCGGCTGCAGGTCGACGCCGTCCGCTGACCCCTTCGCCCGCCCACTGCCCCGCGACGGAACCACGCCCCATGACCGACCGCGTTTCACGCGACCAACACCCGATCACCCCCGCCGACGCCCTCCGCTTCGGGCAGAGCATGTGCGCGCAGGCAGGCAGCGACACCCCTCGCCTCGATGCGGAGGTGCTGCTGCGACATGTTCTCGGCATCGACCGCACCCGCCTGTTCGCCGAGATGAACGAGACGATCGACCCCGACAAGGCTGCTGATTTCCTGACCCTGCTGGGCCGCCGCGTCGCCGGGGAGCCGATCGCCTACCTGACCGGCGAGCGCGAGTTCCACGGGCGCCCGTTCAAGGTGGGCGAGGGGGTCCTGATTCCCCGGCCGGAGACGGAGCTTCTCGTCGAGTGGGCGAGCGACTGGCTTCGGGATCGTCCCGGAGCCTCGGTCGTCGACATCGGAACGGGCAGCGGCGCGATCGCGCTCACGCTTGCGGCGGAGCTCGGCCCGGGTTGGTCCGGCCGGATCGTCGGAGTCGACGTATCGACCGAAGCGCTCGCCTGGGCGAGGCGCAACCGATCCGCGCTCGGCCTGGACCGGCAGGTGAAACTGGTCCCTGGCGATCTGCTCGCATGGGCGCCCAACACCTCCGCCGATCTGATCGTCGCCAATCTGCCCTATCTCACGCCGGGGCAACTCGCTGAGAACCCGTGGCTCGCCATGGAACCAGCCGCCGCGCTGGTCGCCGGAGAGGACGGACTCGATTTGATCCGCAGGACCATCACCGACCTGCCGCGGGTGCTGCGTCCGGGCGGCGCGGCGGGGTTCGAAATCGACCCATCGCAGGCCGAATCGGTCACAGATCTGCTTCGCGCGGCGCTGCCGGATGCGCAGGTTCGGACCATCTTCGACCTCGCGGGCCACGCCCGTCACATCATCGCCGAGTAGTGAACGTACACAACCTCCCGGCATCAATGTATGCTTCCGGCATGATCGAGCAGGCGACCGACACCGTATCGGATGAGATCCCTGAGGATGCCGCTGGCCCCACCGCCGGGGAATCCGCCATTGCCACTTCCGGGGAGCACGGCAGCGAGGACCCGCCGCCGCGCGCCGGTTTCTCGCTCTCCATCACCGGAGGTTTCGCGCCGATCTCGGCGATTACCGCGCTCGATGAGGGGCGCATCGCCATCATCAGCGACGGCGTCCCACGGTGGCTCTCACCGGACGGCTCGCTCGGTGGGCGAATCGGTGGCCGGCCACGTTGCAGCGGGCGGGCCATCGCCCTCGCGGGGTGGCGGGGAGTGCTCTCCATTCTCTTCGACGATCCCCCGGGGCTTGCCGTCATCACCGGAACCAATGAGTACCTCAGTTCGTTCGAACACCGCGAGATGCCCGTCACCGGCGGCATCGGCCTCGCCATGAACGCGACGACCATCGCGGTCAGTGGCGAAGATCCGAAGATTTACCTCTTCGACCGCGCCACGATGGCTATCGGGCGCATCTTGCGCGTGCCCGGCGTGGAGCATCTCGCCGCCGCCCCGGATGGTGCCTTCTGGGCGTCCATCCCTCGCACCGGCCGGCTCATCCGCCTCGGAGAAAACGGCGATCTCACCGACGCCCTTTCCGGCTTCAGCCGCCCCGGCGTTCCAGCGCTTTCCAACTCGCTCGCCGCCGTGCCGGATCGCGAAACCGGCCAGGTCATGCTGAAGGCGATCGATCCCTCCATTCCGTCATCGGTCATCATGGGCGAGCCCCTGGTCTCTCCCACCGGCGTCATGGTGCTGCCGGATGGCGCGTTGCTGGTTAGCCAGGAGGCGCAACCCTACCTTCTCCGCTACGAGCCGCCGCGGTGAGCGCCGCCGGCAATCGCACACGTTCGGCTATCATTGTCTATCTTCGCTATGGACAATGAGGAGAACATCATGAATCGCCTGCTTCCGCTCGACATTCCCGCCGATCTGCTGGCCGAACTCGGAAAGGACCCGCGACTGGTCTCCTATGGCGGCGGCAACTTCGGCATGCCGCTCGAGTTCATGGAACCCGATGGCGGCCTCATCGTGCCGAACGACCGCTTCTTCCTCCGCTCCAACGGTCCCGTGCCGGAACTCGATCCCGCGTCATGGACCATCGACATCGGCGGCCATGTCGAGCGGCCGATCTCGCTCTCCCTCGCCGATCTCGCCGCGATGCCCTCCCGCCGGCTCACCTCGGTCCTCGAATGCGCGGGCAACGGCCGCACCTCCTTCGACCCCGTGCCGGATGGAACCCCGTGGCGTTACGACGCTGCCGGATGCGCCGTCTGGGAGGGAGTCCCCCTCTCGGCGGTGCTGGATCTGGCCGGCCTGCGCGATGGGGCAGTCGACATCGTGACCCAGGGCGGCGACTTCCCGGAGATGCGCCGTGGGCTTCCCCTCAACGTCGCTCGCGACCGCGACACCCTGCTCGTGCTGACCATGAACGGTGCGCCCCTTCCGGTCGGACACGGCGGCCCGGTGCGCCTGCTGGTTCCCGGCTGGGCGGGCATCGCCAGCACGAAGTGGCTCACCGGCATTGCGGTGCTGGACCGCGCATTCGACGGCGTGTGGAACACGAAGAACTATGTCATCTGGTCCGAATCCGGCGAAGCCTTGCGTCCCGTCGAGGCCATGCCGCCCCGCGCCGTGATCTCCTCCCCGCAGGCCGGATCCCGCGTGCCGTCAGGGCCGCTCGCGGTAGGTGGGTACGCATGGAGCGGACAGGGGGCCATCTCTCGCGTGGAGATCAGCGCGGACGGCGGCGATACATGGCACGACGCCGCCTTTACGCCCCAGCCGCGGCGTTCATGGGTTCGCTGGACGGCCACCGTCCATGCGACCGCGGGAGACCTGCTGTTGCTCTCCCGCGCGACCGACGAACGCACCATCAGCCAGCCGATGGCTGCGGCATGGAACCTCAAGGGATACCAGAACAACAGCGTGCAGCGCATCTCCGTACTGGTGGAGGCCTGATCGAATGGGCGTCATCCGCGACCTGCCCGCAGACCGTATTGATGATCTGCTGCGAACCGCCATCGTCGGACGGATCGCGTGCGGCGGCCACGGCGGCGGGGAAGACGCCCGTCCCTATCTCGTTCCGATCGCCTTTGGCTACGACGGCAAATCGGTCTTCGCCCACTCCGGACCGGGCCGAAAGCTCAGGCTGATGCGGGAGAACCCGCTCGTCACCTTCGAGGTGGACCGCGCCGAGGCGGCGGATCATTGGGAGAGCGTGATCATCGAGGGCCTGTTCGAGGAAATTCCGGACGGCCCGGAACGCGACGAGGCCCTTCGCGCCATCTACAAACCGCCGAAGCAGCTTCCCGATCTCGGCATCTTCACCGTCGTCTACCGGATTCGCGCGGTGACCCGGACGGGACGATACGAGCGCCCTGCGTGACCTGACCGGAGCGCGCAGCCTCTGCGACAATGGCAGGGTTGAATCGCGTTTGCGTATTCGTCACGGCGGCGCGGCCGCGCCGGGACGATGTGACGGGGCAATGCCCATCGCGCCAGCGGCCGCCGCGAGGAAGGGGTGTCACCCGTCATGTCCTACTGGCTGAACGATCTCACCGGGGCGCGCAAGCCCATCATCGGCATGGCCCACCTGCCAGCACTGCCCGGAACCCCGCTCTACGACGCGACAGGCGGGATGCCCGCCGTCCGCGAATGGGTGAAGCGGGACCTCGAGGCATTGCAGGCGGGCGGCATCCACGCCGTCATGTTTTGCAACGAGAACGACCGTCCCTATCGCCTCGACGCCGACATGGCCACCGTCGCCGCGATGGGCGATGTCGTCGCCTCACTGCGGGGCGAACTGAGCGTCCCTTTCGGCGTCAATGTGCTGTGGGATCCGAAGGCGACGCTGGCAGTCGCCGCCGGAACAGGGGCCGCGTTCTGCCGGGAGATTTTCACCGGCGCGTTCGCTGGCGACTTTGGCCTCTGGGTCCGCTCGGCCGGCGACGCCTTCCGCTATCGCCGGGAACTCGGCGCAGAGAACGTCAAACTGATCTTCAACATCAACGCCGAGTTCGCCGCGCCAATCGCCCCGAGGCCGTTGGGCGAAACCGCGAAGTCGGTTCTCTTCTCTTCCTCGCCGGACGCCATCTGCGTCTCGGGGCCGATCACCAGCCAGCCCGCCGACGCCTCCGGACTCGCCGAGGTCTCGGGAGCGGTCAAGGGCGCGGTGCCGGTGCTGGTGAACACCGGCTTCAAGGCCAGCAACGCGGCCGAGCTGCTGGCCTTCGCCGACGGCGCGATCGTCGGGTCCAGTCTCAAGGTCGATGGCATCACCTGGAATCCGGTCGATGCCGCCCGAGTCCGGCAATTGATGGACGCGGTGGCTGCCGTCTCCTGAGACCGCCGGACACGATCCAAGGTGTGACGGCAGGTGTGGAAACGATTTCCCGCCTCTGTTCCCCCATTTGATGACCTCGCGCTCTTGACGATGGGCCAATCGCGCATCACAGTAG
>CAIPGK010000068.1 GCA_903864575.1 uncultured Chloroflexota bacterium | reverse complement strand
GGATCCCTGGGCGCCGGTCGGACCTGTTACCCCTGTCGCGCCATCCATGCCGAGCGGTCCCGTGGGACCCGTCGGACCGGTCGGTCCCGTTGCCGCAGTAGGGCTAACTGGAGCAGGCCGCGTGCAGACCTTGTTCTTGCACTCCAGCGTGTTGCAGCAGTAGGCGTTGCTCGCGCACGCCTTGCCTTCGTTGAGGCATCGGCATTTACCGGTGCTCAAATCACAGTTGCTGGTGCAGCAGTCCTTGTTGGTCGTGCATTTGTTGGCCTTTGGAGAACCGTCTCCGCAAGGTCCGGCGGGGCGAGGCCTCCCACCGGACGATGAGCCGGTTTCGGGCGTGGTCCGGTTCGGATGGCCGGGCTTCTTCCCTGCCACACCATTGTCCCGGGCGGACGAGCTCCGGTCACGATTGAGGCTTGCCGGGCCGGACGCATCACGGTCCTTCGCAGATGAGCCCCGACCGCGACGCCCACCGCCCTTTCCATCGGCCTCGGCCGGGAAGACGCCAGTCAACGCTGCAACCGCGGCCCCGACCGTCGCCAGGCGGGCGATCACCGTTCGGCGCGGCTCCGGGTCAGAGGCGGCGGGCATGGTCCGTCCGGTATTCGATTCAGCCATCGAAGATCACCTCAGCGCAACCGGATCCCCCCCGTTGCGCGGTGAGGGCAGGGAGCGACGCCCAGCCTTTACAGGATTCAAATCAGCACGATGAGACTATAGCCAGTACGATCCGGGAACGCATCCCCCAATTGAGGGGGTTTTCCGGGGGGGGGGGGGGAGCCATGGGGCTTGCAGCCGTCGCCCCAGCCCGGTCATTCGGGACGGCCCGGCCCTGATCCCGAATCACCCCATGCGGGCCAACCCCATGATCGGACGGTTGAACCGCGAACGGTGGTGTAATTGATGATAACAGATCAATCAAGGGAAGAACGCAATGTGTGCGCTGGTCGCCCGGCTGGTCACGGAATCCCCCCGCGACGTGGCATCATGTAGCCGCTGTCCCGAGAGTCGCCGAGGAGGCGCAATGACCGCCACGCATGTCGCTGACTGGACCAACTGGGCGGGGAATGTCCGCGCTGAACCACGCCGCGTCCATCAGCCGGAGACGATCGACGAGCTGCGGCGGATGGTGGCGGAGGCCGCCCGTCGAGGCGAGCGTGTGCGGGTTGCAGGGTCCGGGCATTCCTTTTCGCCGATCTGCGCAACCGACGGAACGCTCCTTGACTTGAGCGCCATCGCGGGGCTGGAGCGGGTGGATCCCGACACCGGCGCCGCGGTCGTGCTGGCCGGGACGAAACTCCACGCGCTCGGCGAACCGCTGCTCGCCGCCGGGCGCGCGCTCGCCAACCAGGGCGACATCGACCGGCAGGCGATCGCAGGCGCGCTCTCGACCGGGACCCACGGCACCGGCCGCGCCTTTGGGAGCTTCGCGGCGCAGGCCGTCGCCATCGAGTTCGTGACCCCGCAGGGCGACCTCGTTTCCATTGACGCAAACGATCCTGCCCGGTTTCGGGCGGCGAGGTTGTCGCTCGGGCTGCTCGGGGTGGTCGCGCGGGTGACGATCGGGACCGTTCCTGCCTATCGCTTGCGCGAGCAGAGCGAGGCGCTGTCCTTCGACGAATGTCTGGAGCGATACCCGGCGATCGAGGCGTCCCGGCGCAACGCCGAGTTCTGGTGGCTTCCCGCGCTCGACCGGTGCGTCATCAAGCAGTTCGATGAGACCGCGGACGCGCCAAACCGCCCGGATGTGCCCGAGCATCCTCCGGGGACGCTCGAGCGCTATCTCAAACCGGATGCGGTGGACTGGTCGTTCCGCATCTATCCGAGCCTGCGAACGGTGCCGTTCGTCGAACTCGAGTACACGCTGCCGTTTGCGGAAGGCCCCGCTGCCATTCGCGAAGTCCGGCGGTTAATGAAGACGGAGCATCCCGACTGCACCTGGGCTGTCGAGTACCGGACCCAGCCGGGAGAGGATGCCTATCTCAGTCCGACGCAGGGGGAGGAGAGCGTCACGATCAGCGTTCATCAGGCGATCGATCAACCGTGGGAGCCCTTCTTCAGGGATGCCGAAGGGGTCTTTGCCGCGCACGGCGGCCGGGCGCACTGGGGGAAACTGCAGTACCGCGGCCGCGACGGCATCGCCGCGGCCTATGGCGATTCGCTGGCCCGGTTCGAGGCGGTCCGGGCCGAAATGGACCCGGACGGCGTTTTCGGCAACGACTACTTGCGCGAGGTGGGACTCGGCCGATAGGGGCCCGTTTCAGGCAGGAGCGCTGGCGGGAGCGGGAAGGGTGAATCTCACAGACGTTCCCGCGCCCGGGCCGCTCGCGGCGTGAATCTCGCCGCCATGCGCCTCGACGATCCCCCGACAGATGGCGAGTCCGAGGCCGCTCCCGCCGGAGTCGGCCGATTTCCAGAAGCGGTCGAAGACATGCGGCAGATGTTCCGGGGGGATGCCTGACCCGGTATCGCGGACCGAGAAGCAGACCTCGCCGGATGCGGGCTCCACGGTGATGGTCACATCGCCGCCGCGCGGGGTGTGGCGCAGGGCGTTGGCGACGAGGTTGTCGAGTGTTTGCCGAATGCGCACCGGATCGAGCATCACCGGCGCCATCGGGGCGACGGCGGCGGTGAGGCGAATGCCGGTCTCCTTTGCGCGCGGCTCGAATCCAGTCACGAGATCGTCGATCAGGTTCGCGATATCGGTCGCTTCCGGGTGCAGGGAAAGTTGCCCGGCGTCGGCGAGGGAGAGGGTGCGGAGGTCGTCCAGCAGGCGATTGACGACCTCGGTCTCCTCGAGGACCGTCTGCAGACGTTCGTCGTCTCGCGGATAGATGCCGTCGAGCATGCCCTCCACATTGCCGCGGATGACGGCGAGGGGCGTTCGCAGTTCGTGGGCGACATCGGCGAAGAGGGCGCGCCGCTGGGTTTCGTCGGTTTCGAGGCGAGAGGCCATCGTATTGAACGTGCGGACAAGCCGCCCGATTTCGCCGCGGTTCCCGGCGCGAACCGGGACGCGCGCCGAGTAATCGCCGTCCGCAACGCGATCGGCGGCGGCCATCACCTCGGCGAGGGGCACGGCCGCGCGGCGAAGCGCGCGGGCCATCAGCCCCACCGCCGCGATCAAGCCGAGGAGGACGAGTACCGTGAAGGGGCCGCCGCGTCCGAAGAAGGCCGCCAGCACCCCGGTTGCGACGATGAGCGCGACCCCACCGCCGAAAAAACAACCGACCTTCCGGAGAAAACGCGTCTTTCCGTCCGGTTTCGACGCAGGTGGCCACTGCTCCCCGGAAGGCCACCACGGAGGCGGCTCGGGACGGGTTCGCCAGCCGCGGGGAACGCGGCTCGGACCGGGAGGCAGGGCAGGGATGGGCGGCGGCGGGGCGGCTGGCCGATCCGGAGCGACAGGCGCCGTGTCGCCATCCTGCGCGCGCTCCGCGCGGCGAACGGGAATCTTCGTTCCCGAGGACCATTCGCCGCCGGGAGGCGTCCCATTGCTCATGGCGCGGGTTCGGCAAAGCGGTAGCCGACGCCGTAGACGGTCTGGATGAAGCGCGGCGGGCCGTCTTCGGGTTCGATCTTGCGGCGCAGGTTCTTGATGTGGGCGTCGATGGCGCGCTCGTAGCTTTCGAAGGCGACGCCACGCAGGATGTCCAGCAGATGGAGGCGGGTGAAGACCCGGCCCGGTTCCCGCGCGAGGGCGAGCAGCAGGGCGAACTCGCTGGCTGTGAGATCGACCGGGCGGTCATTCACGGTGACCTTCATCCGCGGCACGTCGATCTCGACCCCGCCGGCCCGGATGATTTCCGCATGCCCCGTACGGGACTCGACGCGGCGCAGGATGGCGCGGACCCGCGCCACCAGTTCCTTGGGGCTGAAGGGTTTCACCACGTAATCGTCCGCGCCGAGTTCGAGACCGACGACGCGGTCCGTTTCCTCGCCGCGGGCGGTGAGGATCAGCACCGGCGTATCGCCGTCGCGCCGGAGTTCGCGGAGGACATCGAGGCCGTCCCGCCCCGGCAAGCCGAGATCGAGAATGACGGCGTCGGGTCGGTCAGTGCGGGCGATGGCGAGGGCGGCGTCGCCGTTGGCGGCGATGCGAACGGCAAAGCCGGCCGCGTCGAGGTAGTCGCGGACGATCGCGGCGATCTGGCTGTCATCCTCGACGACGAGTAGTTGTTTCACGTCCTGCCTCATCGGTACGATCCTCGGCCCATGCCGCTGCCCGGAGGATACGATCTGCCGCGGGCCACGCGCTGGCCGGATGGAGAACACCCCACCCGGCCGCGGCCCGCTCAGACGATCGCCTCGCCCGAGTCGCCAACGGTGCGCCGGTAGCCGTCCACGTTGGTGACGGGAATGCGAATTTCCTGATCCGGCTCGCGCTGAGGCACGGGCTGGGTGGGGCGAGCGTGCGAGCCGGCTTCTTCCGGGCGCCATCCAGCCTGCCACGCCTGCTGCCGCCAATCGGTGGTCTGGGTGGGGGCTGGAGCGAACTGGCCGTTGTCGGGGCGCGCGTGCTGGGGCTTGCCGTTCCACCAGCCTTTTTTCGATCCCACCACGTAGGCGATGCCGCCGATCAGCAGCATCGGCACGATCGGGCCGCTGTGCGCCGCCACCATCCCGGCGAGAACCAATCCCGCGCCGGTCACCACGCTGCGCCCATCGAGACCGATGCCGTTGAATGTGTTGAACGGGTTCATCTTCCGCTCCCTCGAGTTTCCCGGCGAACCATCCCGCCGGCACGCTTCCATGATCGGGGGCGATTGCGGAGAACCTGTGAAGAGCGCGGGGAGGAATTGCGGACGATTTCCGATCGTCCCATGCGATGATTTCGCTCGCATCTCTCGGCGTCAACGAAAGGTCACACGGAGGCTGGGCATGACCGCGTTTCCTGTCCGGATCGGCGTTTCGATCACTCCACAGCACGGCGACATCGCGACGATGCGGCAACGTTGGCGCGATGTCGAGGCGCTTGGCTGCGATTCCCTCTGGACCTGGGATCATTTCTTTCCCCTTAGCGGCGATCCCGATGGGACGCACTTCGAGTGTTTCAGCCTGCTCGCTGCGATGGCGCTCGAAACCAGTAGGGTCACCATCGGTCCGCTGGTCGCCTGCAACTCCTATCGCAATCCCAACCTGGTCGCTGACATGGCGCGGACCATCGATCACCTGTCAGGAGGGCGCTTCATCCTGGGATTGGGTTCAGGATGGAACGCGCGGGACTACGAGGAATATGGCTATGCGTTCGGGACAGCGCCGGGTCGGCTCAGGGATCTCCGGGCGAACATGCCCATCATCGAAGCGAGACTCGCGAGCCTCAACCCGGGCCCGGTACGCGGAGAAATGCCGATCCTCATCGGCGGCAACGGTGAACAGGTCACGATGCGGATCGCGGCACGTCACGCCACGATCTGGAATGGAAGCGGAGCGCCCGGAGATGTCGAGCGGTTGAATCGGGTGCTGGATGAGCGATGCGTCGAGATTGGCCGCGATCCACGCGAGATCGAGCGATCGATCAACCTGCGGCCCGGGGAGGAGTCGCTCGCTGACGCCTTTGTGCAGGCAGGCATGACGCATTTCATCGTCGAACCCTCTGGCCCGGACTGGGATCTCTCGATGGCCGAAACCCTTGTCCGTTGGCGGGATGCCCGGGGCTGATGCCCCGTTTTTGGCGGCAACAGATTGCGACCGCCGTGAATACCGCCTCGTTGGTGGCGCGGCAGCCCTGCTGCGGCGTAGCATGCGAGGTATGGAACGGGTGGGGGACTCGAAATTCGCGCGCCTGTCGGCAGGGGGTCTGGCTGGCGCGTTCATCGACGCATGACCTCGCTACCGGAACGGGAGGATTCGCCACCAATGCGTACCGTCGTCACAGGCTTCCGCGAAATGTCCGGTCCGGGCACACCCGGCGGCCCGGAATTGCTGATCACCGGTTTGCCGCGCTCGGGCAACACCCTCGCGATGTCGCTGCTGTCGTCGCTTCCGAACACGGTCGCGCTCGACGAGGCGATGCGGCAGGGAGAGGTCAATCTCTGCAATACCCCGCAGGAAATCGCCATCCTCGCCCGGCGGTTCATCAACGAACAGCGGGATCTCGCCCGGCGCGAGGGCGTCGTCTGGACCTACCAGAAGGAGGGCAAGACGACCGATAACGGCTTCCAGGGCGCGACGACCTCCTCCGGCCGTACCCGCTCGGTCCAGCAGGGGTGGGCACGGGTGGACACCCCGGTGGATGAAACCACGCTCTTCCTGCTGAAGCAGCCGGTCATCTTCGCCGCGGCGTTGCCGTCGCTGATCCATGATTTCAACATCTTCGCGGCGGTCCGGAACCCGGTGGCCGCGTTGGGGTCGTGGAACACGGTCGATTTCGGGCTGAAGTCCGGCCGCGCGCAGTCGGCGGAGAAGCTCGATCCGAAACTGAAGGATCGGCTCGACAAGGGGCAGACCCGGTTCGAGCAGCAGTCACTCCTCATCCACTGGTTTTTCGAGCAATTCAGCAAGTACCTGCCGCGGGAGAAGGTCGTCCGATACGAAGACACGATCGCGACCGGCGGCAAGAACCTCGCCGCGGTCCTGCCGCAGGCGGCCGGTCTCGACCGGCAACTCTCGTCGCGCAACTCGAAGAACGACTATGACAAGATCGTGCTGCTGGAAGCCGGGGAGACCCTTCTCCGCACCGATGGCGCGGCGTGGGATTACTACACCCGGCAGGATGTGCGGGATCTGCTCGATGAGATGACCAGCGGCGGGTTCAGCCCGGTCGGCATGGTGATCAACGACGCGCCGACCCGGTTCGGCCCGAACGGCAGAATGATGCAGGGCAACGGCCCGATGCCGCCGCAGGGGATGCAGATCGCTCAGGGTTCGGGGCAGCAGCCGGCTCCTCGGTCAGGAGGCGCACCGGCGAAACAGGCGATCCCGATGCCAAGTGTTCCGGGCGCGCCGACGCTCGGCGATCTTCCGGAGGGGCTGCTCAACGCCGCGCCGCGCAAGGCTGTCACGCAGTCGGGCGGGAAGAAGCGCCGAAAGTAGGATCCGCGCGGCGGCGGATGGTCCTGAACGCGATCGCAGTGAGGGATGGAATCCCGGCATGTGGCCGGGGTTCCTGCGTTGGCGACGCTGGCAGTGCGTTTCCGGCACGCGCCGGGCGGAGGTCGCGACGGGAATCCGTGCCTCGACTGTGCGGTCCGCCTCGTGCGTTGAAGGGCATGTTCGGCTACGGTACCGGACAGGCGATCCGCAGCCATGCGCCATGTCGAGGAGCGATGTCGATGCCCGAGCCCCCCACCCGGCCCATGCTTGCGATCACGATGGGCGATCCCGCCGGGATCGGTCCGGAGGTCATCCTGAAGGCGCTCGGTCATGCCTCGGTGTATGAGCGTTGCCGCCCACTGGTTGTCGGAGATGCCCGTATCCTTCGGCGCGCCGCGACGTGGCTGCCGGGGGCGGCGCCGGAGATCGTCGCTGTCGCCGTGCCTGGCGAAGGACGGTACACAGCGGGCAGGATCGATGTGCTCGATCTCGCGAACGCCGACCCCGTCGAGTGTCCTGTTGGTGAAATCGGGGCTGTAGCCGGACATGCCGCCGTTGAGGCGGTCTTTCGCGCCTGTGACCTTGCAACCGCCGGGATGGTCGACGGGGTCGTCACCGCCCCGCTGAACAAGGCAGCCATGAATCTCGCCGGGCATGCCTTCGCGGGACACACCGAGTTGCTGGCGGAGCGGACCGGCGCGGGCAAGGTGAGCATGTTGCTGGTCGGGCCGAACCTGCGGGTCGTCCATGTCAGCACCCATGTGAGCCTTGCGGAGGCGATCCGGCGGGTGACGTCCGAGCGGGTGGGGGAGGTGATCCAGATTGCCGCGGACGCCTGCCGCGCCCTCGGCATCGATCATCCGCGCATCGCAGTGGCCGGACTGAACCCGCATGCCGGGGAGGGCGGTCTCTTCGGCAGGGAGGAAATCGAGGCGATCGTCCCGGCGATCGAGGCGGCGCGCGCGGGAGGCCTCGACGTCAGCGATCCCCAGCCGCCGGACACCGTCTTCCTCCGGGCGACCCGGGGGGTGTACGACATCGTGGTTGCGATGTACCACGATCAGGGGCACATTCCGATGAAGGTGCTGGCCTTCGACTCCGGGGTGAACGTCAGCGTCGGCCTGCCTATCGTCCGCACCTCGGTGGATCATGGGACGGCATTCGACATTGCGGGAACCGGTGTCGCCAGCGAGGAATCGATGCTCGCCGCGATTGACGTCGCCATTCGCATGGCGGGCGCGACGGCCACCCGATGACTGGCTCCGGGCGCGCGATTCGCCCCCAATTCGTTATCGTCGCCGACGATCTGACCGGCGCGCTGGATACCGCCGCCTGCTACGCCGCGGCCGGCTACTCGACCGTGCTGCCGCTGGGTGGGGCGGCCCCTGTTCAATGCGACGTGCTGACGGTCAGCACCGAGTCGCGTGACCTTCCGGTTGAGCAGGCGGCGGCGCGGGTTCGCGATGCGGTGTGCGGCTTGCGCGACGGCTGCGCGCCGAGGTGGTGGTACAAGAAGATCGATTCTGCATTGCGCGGCCATCCGGCGGAGGAACTCGAGGCGATGCTCGATGTGCTGCCGCATGGCCCGGTCATCGCAACGCCGGCGCTGCCCGGGGAGGGGAGGACCGTCCGTGGAGGCGTCCTTTCCATTCGCGGGGTCGAACTGGCAGGGACGACGCTTGGCCGGGGCAAGACGAGTTCCCGTCTGCGCGACTGCTTCGCCAATCCTGCGCAACTCGGCGTGCGCGACCTGCCGCTCGCGACGTTGCGGGAGCCGGAAGCGGCGCTTGTGGCGGCCATTGCCGCGAGCGGCGAGGCGATTCTGCTGGCGGACGCGGAAACGGATGCCGATCTCGATGTCCTTGCCCGCACATTTGTCGCGATTGGCGGGCGGGTGGCCTGCGGGTCGGCCGGGCTTGCCCGGAGCCTCGCGGCGGCGTTGCCGATCGAGGCCCATGCCGACCGCGAACCGCTGCCACCCTTCAGAGGCCGCCCAATCCTCGTGGTGGCTGGCAGCCAGCACGAGGCGGCGGCCCGGCAACTCGACCATGCGGCCGCCCACGCCGGCATGTCCGTCGTTCGCCCCGCCGCCATCGGCGCGGAGGCCACGCCCGAGGTCATCGCCGCCGCTGCGGAAGCACTGCTTGCCCAGTTGCGATCAGGACGGCATGTGGCGATCACCACCGCGGGGATGCCGGATTCCCCCTCCGGGAACCGGGCGGTGGCCGCCACACTCGCCGCCGTTGCCGCCACTCCCGGAATCCGCGAGGCGGTGGAGGGCATGGTGCTGACCGGGGGGGACGTGGCGGCGGCCGTCTGCGCGGCCCATGGATTCACGGAGATCCATCTCAAAGGCGAGGTGATGCCGCTCATCCCGTGGGGCATCGCGACCGGCGCTCCTGCGGAGCCGTTGCCGATGGCGACGAAGGCGGGAAGTTTCGGCCCTGACGAGACGATCACCCGATGCATTGCCGCGCTGGCCGCGCCGCGGTGAACCGAATGGGAGCACCATTCGAGATGTGACCGGGCGCCCATTACTAACCTATTGATTTCCAGTCATCCGGGAGTTGCGCCGGCCCTCGATCGAGCACGTCTGGCAGAGTATCCGCAAGGGCAACGAGCATGGCGACATCAGGCGACATCCACTGTAAGTACCGGTGAATGCGCTCATGATTTTTCGCCAGTAGGTCCGGGCGTTTTGCGATGGATTCGTGATGCGCGACCCGATTTCGCAGCAGGCGGATTTCTTTCAATTCTTCGTGGATCTGTCCGAGGGCGGGAAGGTCTGCTGCGGCGTTCGGGAAGAGTGCGCCAAGGCGATGAGATCGTCCGCGCGAGTCCCAAATTGAGTTTCGATAGTAGGTGCTGACGATTTTCGTCCACAGGGAGAGCGAACTTGCGGCGATCACATGGTCGTCTCGCAGTTCCTGCGTACTGGACCGGGCCAGGTGATTCTGGGCAGACGCGACAGCATCACCGATCGATTTCTGTTCCTTGGAACCGAGGCTCCGGTAAGCTTGCGGCGAGACCATCCAATCGTTCTGGCCGAGAAACTCGCCGACCAATCGATGCACACGATTTCGAAAGACGATCTCGAACGAAGCGAGTGCGGGCATGATGGCGGCGCTCAATTGCGCGTCCCACTGGTGTAACTCGAGCCGCTCGGCCAGCGACTTGCCTTCGTAAATGCTCAGTCTCCGGCTCGTGAATTCCCGCTCCATTTTGCTTATATCCGGAATCACGACTCCCTGCTCCTCGATGCAACGCAGAAATTCGCGACACTAATACGCTTTGACAGTGATCGTCAAGAGTGCTATAAATAATGGCGTAGTGGCCCCGGAGTTGATCGCTGAATCCAGCGTCAACCCCGGGGTGTTGTTTTCCCGCTGTGGCGTGGCTGGCGTGATTGCGCCATTTCACTGCCCGTGGTCTTCAGATCACCTCGAGGTCATTCAGCGCTCCCAGGAGCGGGAATGGCGCGTGCGGTTCGGACTGGTACCAGAAGGCGGTGCTGGCGATGTCGTCCTGCAGGGGGAGGTAGCGGCGCTTGCCTTCCAGCGGGTTGCGCCAGCCGAGGGCCTGGATGGTGACCCTGACGTCTTCGGCAAACCGGATCGGGTCCTGCACGTGCCAGCGGTACATGCCGAAGCGCTGCTGGCTGCGGTAGAGGCCATCCGGGATGATCACCTGCGGCAACCCGAGGTAGGGGGTCGAGAAGGTCCCGTACTGCCCCGCCGGGTGCTCGAAGTTCCACGCGCCGCCGAAGTAATCCTCGGTTCCGGTGCCGCAGATGGTGGGGTAGTCGACGTCGCCGTCGAGGAAGAACTTGACCTCGCCTTCTCCCCACCAGCCGGTGTTGTTGACGCCCCACGCGAGGTAGGTCCCGACGTACTGCCCCTGCCCGCGCACGCCGTCGAGCAGGGTGTGGACGTCCATGTAGGCAAGAGGGTTGGAGCGCCGCCACTGGGCGTGGAAGCAGGCGCGGTCAGGTTCGACCTCGGTTTCGGCCCAGGTGATCTGGTAGTAGAAACCCATCACCGGGTCCGGCGAGAGGTTCTCGACCTCGATCCGCGCGGCCTTCGTGAAGGGCATCTCCCAGTAGCTGTTGAATCCGCCCGCCGGGTTCACCGCGACCGGCAGCGAGGCGATGTTGCAGCGCTCGCCCCAGCCGTTGCAGAAGAAATCGCCGATGGGGGTTTCCACGGATGGCTCCGGTTCGCCATCCCACCACATGCGGAGGACGAGGCTGCGCCAGTGGCGGGGGTGGACGGTGAGCCATATATGCTGGATCGCTCCCGACCCCTCGATGCTGGCGAGGACGGCCGTTTCGCCCCCGGCGATGTCGATGCTCGGGGAGACCTTCCAGCCGGCGCCGAGTTCGCGCGCCGGGACCGCGCCGGTGCCCTCGGTTGCCATCCCGCCGCCGCCCTTGGCGCCGTCGAGGTTCTCGGCGCTGATGGAGCGGGTGCGCGCCTGCGAAAGCCGGGAGAGGTTGTGGAGTCCCATGCCGAGCCCGTTGAAGCCGTTCATGCCGTGATGCCTCCGGAGTAGTGGCTGGCCGTGATGCCGTCGCGGCATGGTCGCGCATCGGTGGCGAGGGCGCAGGGACGAGGATCCCCGCCCTCGCTGGCCGCCTCCGGAAGCCGGCGATTCCCTCGATACGGAAGCGCCGGGAACCGCCGTAGAATGGGCGGGAGTTGACGTCGGAGCGGCAGGCCCTCGCCATCGCGCGCGAGGCGGTCAGCCGCGCTCCCCGCACAGAAAAAGGATGCCCGGTGGCGCCCATCGAGTCGTTGTTTCGCCCGCTTGCGCTCGGCCCGTACACCCTCGCCCATCGGGTGGTGATGGCTCCGTTGACCCGGATGCGCGCCGGGGAGGGCGGCGAACCGCGCGCGCTCAATGTCGAGTATTACCGGCAGCGGGCCTCCCCCGGCGGACTCATCATCGCCGAAGCGTCGCCGATTTCCGCGTCGGCGCAGGGGATGCCGAACACGCCCGGCATCTTCACCGCCGGGCAGGTCGCGGGGTGGAGCGCCGTCACCGATGCCGTGCACCAGGCGGGGGGTGTGATCTTCCTGCAGCTTTGGCACATGGGGCGCGTCTCGCACGCGTCGCACCAGCCGGAGGGCGGTGCGCCGTTCGCGCCATCCGCCATTCCCGCGCCGGGAACCGCGCTCACGGCGGACTTCGAGCGCGTGCCGTTCGACACGCCGCGCGCGCTCGGGGTGGACGAGATCGCGCAGGTTATCGAGGACTACCGAACGGCCGCGTTGAACGCGCTGCGCGCCGGATTCGACGGGGTCGAGGTGCACGGCGCGAACGGCTACCTGATCGAGCAGTTCATGAACAGCGGCACGAATGCGCGGGACGATGCCTACGGTGGCGCTATTCCGAACCGGGCGCGTTTCCTGCTGGAGGCGACGGCGGCGGCGATCGATGTCTGGGGAGCCGACCGCGTGGGGGTGCGCCTCTCGCCGTTCGGGGTCGCGAACGGTTGCACCGATGCCGACCCGGAGGCGCTCCATCGCCATGCGATCGGAGAACTGGCCCGCTGCGGCCTTGCCTACCTGCACCTCATCGAGCCGCGGGCGAGTGGATCAGGGCAACGGGACGTCGATCATCAGGATGTGCCGCTGGCGTCGGCCATGTTCCGCACGGACTGGCCGGGGACGCTGATCGCGCCGGGCAACTACACGCCGGAATCGGCGGCCGCGGCGGTCGAGGCCGGGACGGTCGACGCGGTGGCATTCGGGCGGCTGTTCATTTCCAACCCGGACCTGCCCGAGCGGATCCGGGCGGGCGCCGCGCTCAATCCCTACTATCGCCCGACCTTCTACGGCGGTGACGCGGCGGGCTATACGGACTATCCGCGCTACGACCCGAAGGCCGCGGCGGGCTGATCGCGGCGCGTTCCAGGCGGCGCGTGGCATGAAATCGGGGCGGCACACTGGCCGCCCCGTCGTCCGTCGTTGCGGATTGCGCGATCGGTCAGACGCCGCCGCTCTTCTTGCTGTCTTTCTCGGCCTGTTCGAGTTCCTCGGGGGTCGCGTTCTCGGAGCCGGGGTAAACCTTGCCTTCCTCGAGGAAGACGGTGACCGGGGTGCCGAGCGGCGCCCAGTCGAACATGTAGGCGGCCACATCCAGCGGTTGGTTGATGCAGCCGTGGCTCATGGTGTGGCCGAAATTGTTGTGCCAGTACGCGCCATGCAGGGCTTCGGCCTGCAGGTTGATGTACAAGACGTTCGGCACATCCGAGACGCCGTAGGGGATGCTGCCCGCGGGAGGGTTGCCGCCGTCGCCGACCACCCAGAGCACCTTGCCGTTGGCATCGGTCGCGCCACGCATGTCCTCGGAGCGCCGCTTGTTGCGGATGCGGAAGTTTCCGTTTTCGGTCTTGTTCGGCCAGAGGCCGGTGCTGATCGGGCTGCTCAGGATGACGTTGTCGCCCTGATAGGCGTCGAGCCGCTGCTGGTTGAGATTGATGTAGATATGCTTCGCGCCGGGAGCGGCCGGGTCATACTCGGTTGGCATCGGGTTTGGCACGGAGATGAAGATGTTCTCGTCGTCGGTCGGGATGTTGCCCTGCTCGACCGGGGTGGTGTCGACGCCGAGCATGTCGGCCATCGTCTGCCCGAGCGGGGCAAGTTCGGGGCCGTTCTCACCGTCGACCAGGAACCCGCCCTCGAACCACTGGCCGTAGCGGCCGCCGTCGTTCACCAGTCCGCTCAGGGGGAAGCCGATGTAGAACCGGCCCTCCTTGTTCCAGTACCAATCCGTGAACGGCTCGGCCACCTCGGCCCCGAAGTCGCCGTAGGCGCCCACCCAGCCCTCGAGTTCCGTTCCCGGCGGCATGGCCCAGGCGCCGGCGCGCGGATTGCCGCCGCCGCCCGTGCGCCGTCCGTCGGAGCGAAAGCCGGTCGTGTGTTGCCGGAGCATGGTGCGGCCATTCGGTCCGAAGCGGACGAACGGCTCCAGCGTCC
>CAIPGK010000067.1 GCA_903864575.1 uncultured Chloroflexota bacterium | reverse complement strand
CTGCGACGACCTCGCCACCTCCCTCTACGAGGCCTCCTCTTCCCTCGTCCGCACCCTCGAATCCGAGGGGCGGCGGTTCCTCAACTCCATCGCCTCCGTTCCCAGTTGCGGCCCCACCCGCGCCACCCTGCTCACCGGCCGCTACCCCCACAATCACGGCGTCCTCGCCAACGACAAGCCCGATGGCGGCTGGTCCGTCTTCGCTGCCCGCGGTAACGAGCGCGACAACCTCGCCACCCGCCTCAACGACGCGGGCTACTTCACCGGCCTCATCGGCAAGTACATCAATGACTACGAAGTCGACGCCATCGACCATGTTCCCCCCGGCTGGGACGACTGGCACGCATGGGCCGGACGCGGCAAGTACGACCGCTATCTCGTCAACGACAACGGCGTCGTCAGCTTCTACGATGTCCGAAAATCCGAGGACAACTACGAAACCGACCGCTATGGCATCCTCGCGCAGGAGTTCATCGCCGCCAATGCCCGAAGCGGCCCCTTCTTCCTCTACATCGCTCCCCACGCCCCACACATGCCCGCCCGGCCCTCCAGCGCCTACCGCAAGGCCGACGCCCCGGCAACCGGACCGCGCACCGCGTCCGTCAACGAGGCCGACGTCTCCGACAAACCCGGCTGGGTCCGCGCCATTCCCCCCATGTCCCCCGCGCTCCTGCGCCGCTCCGACAAACGATTCCGCGATCAGGTCCGCTCCATGATGTCCGTCGATGACCTCGTTCGCGGCGTACTGCAGGCGCTGGACACCGCGCGCCTGCGCAAGAACACCTGGATCTTCTTCACCTCGGACAACGGCTTCTTCTATGGCGAGCATCGCGTCGCCAGCGGCAAGGGGTCCCTTTACGACGAGGGCATCAGGGTGCCCTTCGTCGCGATCGGGCCGAGATGCAAACTCGGCAGGACCGGATCGATCATCTCCACCGTCGACATCGCCCCGACGATCCTCGACCTCGCAGGCATCGCTGCTCCCGATCTCGACGGCCGCTCGTTCGCCCCCATTCTTCGGGAGAAGGGGACCGTCGCTCCCGGCGCGCCCGCTCTCGTGCAGTACGGCATCCGTCCCTACCAGCCCGCGCCTGCCCCCGCCGAACCGGCGCCATCCACGATCCCTGCTCTCGCCCTCAGCGCCGCCCCCCGCCTCAGCGATGACCCCACCCCGCGCGGCGGCTCCTACTACGGCATCCGGGGCTCCGACTGGACCTTCATCCACGTCCTCGACACCAACGAGTTCGAGATGTACGACCTTCGCAACGACCCCTACCAGCTCAGCAACGTCTACCCGCGCCTCTCCCCAACCGCGCAAGCCCTCCTCAAGGCGACCCTTGCCGAGTTCACCACCTGCAAGGCCGATACCTGCCGCTCGATCTCTGCCGCCATCCCCCCGACCATGGGGCTCTGGTACGAGATGGTGTAGCGCCGCTGCCCGATCCAGCGGACATGAAAACGCCCCCCGGATTGCTCCGGGGGGCGAAGTGACGCGGTTGCGTCGGGTTGTGCCTAGTAGCGGCTGCCGTACGAGGGCGCCGAGGACCGGCGGTCCTGGAAGCACTCGCGGCAGTACACCGGCTTGTCGTTGCGCGGCTCGAAGGGGACCTCGGTCTCCTTGCCGCACTGCGAGCACACGGCCGGGTACATCTGACGCGGGCCGCTGCTGTAGCCGCGGGACGCGCCGTAGCCGCCCCCACCACCACCGCCGCTGCCGTAGTTGTCGTACCCACCGCCACCGCCACCGCCGCCACCGGCAGTGTTTCGCTGGGCCTTGCGCTCAGCGCGGCAGCCCGGGCAGCGCTGCGGTTCAGAGAACCCGCGCTCCTGATAAAAGGCCTGTTCACCCGCCGTGAACACAAAGGGCTGGCCGCAATCGCGGCACGTGATCGTGCGGTCCATATTCCGCTGAAACCTCTCCTGCTGCCGTCAGTGGCAGCGAACCTGAAAGAAACCGCAAACGGTCTCAGCGGAACACGTGGGTCTGCGCTCGTGCGCTTCTCCGACGCCGTGCGCGTCGACTTCGCTTGTACGGCAAGAATACCACACTGGATGACATGCTGCGTGTCAAGATCCCAAGGCGCCATCTCCGGTCCCATGTTTCCCTGCCTTCGCGGCACATCCCCCGCTGGTCCCATTTTTCTCCCACCCCCGTTTCCTTGCCTCCCGGCCGCTGCTACGGTCCCGTTGGACATCTGTCCCCTCGGGAGTACCGGCGGCGCGCGGCGGTGCGTCGCCGGCCGCTCCCTGCCCTCCAGCGTCGCGTCTCGCGCGGCCTGTTCCTTCCCGCCCGTGGTCCCCTCTTTTCCCCGGCGTGAATCCGGATCGCCCGTTT
>CAIPGK010000066.1 GCA_903864575.1 uncultured Chloroflexota bacterium | reverse complement strand
GATGCGTGCGTCACGTTGGTCCCTCGTGCAGTCATTGGGTGTCGCAAATCCGTTCTTCAGCGAGCGCACGCGCGGGCTGGGTTTCCGGATGTCGACCGTTCAGGAGTGTACCCCAGCCATCGCGCTGGTCTCGTTCGCCGGATTTCATTCAATCGTGCAGCCGTGCGTCAGGCACGCGGCCGAGGCTGGTTCAGCGAAAGGTTCGGCTACCGCGCCTCGCGCCAAGTGATCGAATTGTTGAGGGAAAAATTCGAAACGGCGGCCACCGCCGCGCCGACGAGATTTGCCAGTTGGTAGGGCACGCCTTCGCGGTGCAACCAGACGAGGATGCCCCAGTTGATCAGGAGGCCGCCTCCGTTGATCGCGAAATAGATCATGGCGCGATGCACGACCTTCCCGGCGCCCCGGTCGTGCCAGGTCCATCGCTCATTGAGCAGGAACGTGACGACGACCGACACGAGAATCGCGGGAGGCGATGCGAACGCCACCGGCAGGCCGAGCCACGAGACGAGGGCCATCAGCAGACCCTGGTTGATGGCCAGACCGACCGCGCCGACCACGAGGTACTTCTGGAACCGCTGTCCGATGCTCCAGAATTGCGCGACCAGTTGGCGCCGCTCGGTTTGCTCCATGCGCGGGGTAACTCCGGGTGCGGTCACGCTGGCGAATCGCCGGGAGCGTGCGGATCATTTCGAGCCTGAACCGTACCACGGAGTCGGTCTGCGACCGAGTCTCCGGGGCACGGCATGGAAGCAGCGGACCTGTGCGCGGCGCACGGTTCAACTCCGGCCGAGCGGAGCGCCGGCGAGGGATTCCACGGCAGCTCGTAACTGAAGATCCTCACTGGCCGCGAGATCCTCACGGGTCATGTCGGCATCGTCAGAGGGACGGCTGGGCCACGCGTCGAGCGGCATCTTCACCACGCGATCCGGCTCGACGCCCTCCTTCCAGAGCCGATTGCCGTCTGGATCCAGCCAGAGCGCGGTGCCGAGCAGGACGGACGAGCCGTCCTCCTGGTTGAACGGAACCAGGACCGTGCCGGTGCCGTAGGTTCGCTCCCCGATCGTCTCTGCGCGTTCGTTTGAGGCGATGGCGCCGCCAACGATTTCGGCTGCGGAGGCCGATCCACCGTTGATGAGCACGACGAGGCCACCCTGTTGCCACGCTCCGCTTCGGCCAACGGTCTTGACCGGGTTCACGGATCCGTCGCGGTTCTGCTGCTGGAAGATCACGGAGCCTTCCGGCAGAAACTCGCTCGCCACGCCGACCGCCTCGTTCAGCAGCCCACCGGTGTTGTCGCGAAGATCGAACACGATGCCGGTGGCTCCCGCCGTTTTCGCGGCAACCAGGGCGCCATGCAGATCGCGGGCAGCGCCGGCGGAAAACTGGGAAAGGCGAACCTGCGCGATGTTGTCGGGGAGCATTCGCCAGGATACGGGTGCGATCACGATCCGGTCGCGGATGATCGTCAGTTCGCGGGTGGCCGACTCGCCCGGAGTGAACACCTCGACCGTAACCGGAGTCCCCTTCTCGCCAAGGAGCAGGTCCGCCACTTCGGTCTGGTCGATCCGATCGGTTTCCGTGCCGTTGATGCTGATCAGGGTGTCGCCGGAGTGGATGCCCGCCCTGTCCGCCGGGGAGCCGTCGAAGGGAGCAACCACGGTCGGGCGCTCGCCCCGAAAGTCGATCTCCACGCCGATGCCGGTGTATTCGCCCCTGGAGGATTCATCGAACGATTGCGTTTCCTCGGGGGACATGAACCGGCTGTGGCCATCGTCACCGAGAGCGTCGACCATGCCTGCGGCTGCGCCATAGATGAGCGCGTCCTCGTCGATCTCGTCGGGGAGCGCCCATTCGCTGTGAATGAGGTTCCAGGTCTCCTCGAGGGTGGCGAACGTGGGGTTGCCGGTCAGCGAGGAATCGGCATCGGCGTCGCGGCCGTCCAGCACCTCGCCTGCGGCAACGCCTGCAACGAAGATGGCCGCGAGGGAGAGCATTCGGGCCGCTCCGCGATACGAGCGGCGGCCCGGAGTGCGTCGAATCGGGAGCATGAGCCCCTCCCTGTGATGGACGAAACAAAGCAGGGAACAACCGATGGGCTGATCCCTGCCAGCGTATACGCCAAATGTTGCCATTCGGTTGCCTGCGCGACCTCAGACGCCGATAAGTTCCTGATAGGCCCGTCCAGCCGCGAGGACTGCGGCGTCCCCACCAGCGCGGCCCATCATGAGGAGGCCGCTTGGGAGTCCGTCCTCGGCGATCCCGTTCGGCAACGAAAGCCCGGGAAGTCCGCAGAGGTTGCCGGCCGCCCCGAGGTGTTCGTCCGCCCGGTCGGCATAGTACTCATCGAAGCGGGCCTCGATCGGGGGGGCGACGCGGGTTTCGGCGGGGCCAACGATGGCGTCGAACCCATCGAGCGCCTGATCGACGGCCCGCGCCGCACGGCGACGGACGCGCAGGGCACGAAGATAATCAACCGCCGGCAGCATCAGGCCGTCGAGCAGACCATACCGGTTCTCAGGCGCAGTGAGACCCAGCGGCCCACCATCGATGATGAACTCCTCGAAGGCGGATGCGCCCTCGGCGTCGATGATGACGCCGGTCGCCTCCCGGTACGGCAGCATCGGGAAGTCGATTTCCTCGACGCTCCCGAGTTCTCGCAAGGCATCGAGCGACCGCTCGAAATTGGCGAGGACGAGCGGATCGACATCCCCCAGGACGGCACGACAAAGGGCAAACCGGAACCGGCGCGGAGACTCCTCGCGAGCGAATTCGGGGGCCAGCATGGTGCTGGGATCCGACGGGTCCGGCCCTGCCAGCGCGGCCAGGACGGTTTCGCAATCCTGAGCGGTCCGGGCGAGCGGGCCGATCTTGTCGAGTGTCCACGAGAGCGCCATTGCGCCGCTTCGGCTCACCAGGCCATAGGTGGGACGGAACCCCGTCACTCCGTTGAAGGTCGCCGGATTGGTGATGGATCCCCAGGTTTCAGAACCGAGCGCGAACGGCAGGCATCCTGCCGCGACAGACGCGCCTGATCCGGATGACGATCCTCCCGCCCACCGCCCGGAATCGCGCCCGTTCAAGCCGGGTCCGGTGTGCGCGGCATTGGCCTGGTTGTAATCGAATCCACCAGCCAACTCGACCATTGCCAGCTTGCCGGCCAACACGGCCCCGGCCTCCCGCAAGCGGACAATGGCCGCTGCGTCGTCGTCGAACTGCTGGGATGCGAGCGGCGCTGCCCCCCAGGTGGTGGGGTGGCCAGCGACCGCAAGCAGGTCCTTGGCGCCGTACGGGATACCGTGGAGTGGGCCGCGGTCCAGGCCGCTGGCCAGTTCCCGGTCGGCTGCCTCGGCCTCGGACAGGGCGCGATCGGCGGTGAGGGTCACGAGCGCATTGAGTGAGCGGCCGGTGGTGTCGAGCCGGTCGAGGGCGGCCTCGGCGAGTGCGCGGGCTGTGATTTCACCCGCGCGGAGCATGCGCCCAAGTTCGGGAATGGCGAGCGCCATCGGATTCGCTGCGTTCATCGGGACTGTCCCGCCGCAAGCGTCGGCGAGAAGGGAATCTCCGGCTCGTCCGCATTGGTCAACGTGACGGACCGGAGTTTGGCGACCTTCATGGCGTTGGCGGCG